>JAGCFA010000029.1 GCA_017650375.1 Alphaproteobacteria bacterium
GCGCATAAATTCCCTGCAGAACAAGCGATTACACGCCTTAATAAAATTCGCATCCAAGTGGGACGCACAGGGGCCATGACGCCCGTGGCAGATTTGGAACCTATTAATGTTGGCGGTGTTTTGGTGCAACACGCGACACTCCACAATGCCGATGAACTGAAACGCAAAGACATCCGTGAAGGCGATACTGTTGTCATCCAGCGCGCTGGCGATGTAATTCCACAGGTCGTACGTGTGGTTTTGGAAAAACGCACCAGGGATTCCAAGCCTTTTGAATTTCCCACCACTTGCCCTGTCTGCGGGGCACATGCCATGCGCGAAGGCGCTGATGCCGTTACGATTTGTACAGGGGGTCTTACCTGTCCAGCCCAAGCGATGGAACGCCTGAAACATTTTGTGTCCAAGGACGCGCTGGATATAGAAGGGCTTGGGGAACGCAATATTGAACAATTTTATCAACTGGGTTGGATTTTAAATCCTGTGGATATTTTTACTTTACGTGAAAAACATGAATTTGATTTACTTTCCTTGGAAGGCTGGGGACAAAAATCAGCCTTGAATTTATTTGATGCGATAGATAAACGTCGCACTGGCTCTTTAAATCGCTTTATCTATGCCCTTGGGATTCCTGAAATTGGGGAAGCAACCGCCAAAGATATTGCAGGATATTTTAAAACTTGGCAAAATTTTCAAAATGCAGCCATGGCCCCTAATGCCACTGAACAACTGATAAAAATTGATGGAATCGGGACAGTAATGGCCAAAGAAATTGTAGATTTTTTTGCTGAAACTCACAATCAAGAACTCCTGAAAAACCTGCTTGAATTGGTAAAAGTGGAAGATGCCCCAATGGACACAGGGAAAACCCCATGGAAAGGCAAAACTTTTGTTTTGACAGGAACGCTTTCTGTGGCGCGTGACGAAGCAAAAGCGCGTATTCAAGAATTGGGCGGGAAGGTGTCCGGTTCAGTCAGTTCTAAAACCGCTTATGTTGTGGTAGGATCTGACCCAGGCAGCAAATATCAAAATGCCCAAAAATTGGGAATTCCTATCTTAAATGAAGAAGAATTTAAAAAATTGCTTGACGAAGCATTAAAATAAGAATATGATAGGGAGAAAGAAAGGGGAAATATGGACACACAACAAAACAGCACATCAGCACAGCCATCACCTAATGGCCCTGTATTTAAAGCTTCCCAAAATACAGATTTGTATGATGCCATAACAAAAGAAGATGATGAAGTCTTTATGGCTTCTACCAAGAAAAAAAAGAATTCCCCCTTTATGTCCTTGGTTGTTTTCTTTATGAAAGTAACTTTTTATTTTGATTCCCAAAAAAGAACTTATGAATCCTTATTTCATTTTTTAGGTGGCATATGGACAGGTTTTATGGCGTTGATTTATTTGGGAGGTATTGTCGCATTATTCTTAGTCATTTACAGCCGTATGCGCTTACCTCTTTATTTAGAAAACTTCTTCGATGATCATCACTTAAAATACGATTCTTTAAAAATTGTGGATTATTCCCTTTCTAAAATAGAAATTCGTGGTCTACATGATAATGAAAATAATTATAAAATTCCTTTGCTAATCGTCAATTCCACTTTCGCAGATTTTTTAAGAGGACATATCAGGACAATTACAGTAGATGATCTGGAATTGAATTTAACCTCTCAAATGGTTTCGGACAACAATACAATAGAGCATACTCTAAAAATATTAGGAATGTTAACGAATCCGACAGAATCCGGCTTAGATTTAAGAATCAACAATTCTATTACTGTCAATAGAGCCATTCTCACAATCGAAAATGAAGGCAAAAAAATTCCTATTAGTTTTTCAATATCCGGCCTGTATACCAACAACGCCCAAGTAGTTATTCCTTTTTCGGTCAATGAACCTTCTTTAAAGATGGATGCAACCATAACAATTAAAGGACCAGTTTCCAATCGAGAATTGGTGTTAGATATAAAATCAGGAACGATAGCTTTAAAAAATAGAGCTCCTGAAGATCTACAAGGAACGGTAACCGCTCAAATTTCAGGAAATCAGATAAAAACACTGTCATCCCAACTTAATTTGAACTATACAACCAGTTTAAAAGAAATCAAAACATCCTTAACAAAAGCAGGAGATAACTTTAACGGAAATATATCCTTCGTTTACAAAAACACATCAGAAGGACAATCAGAGATACCGATAATAGATGCCAGCTTAGAATTTGAGAACGTTTCTTTCACAAAAGATGGGAATTTCCAAACAAGCTCTCCTCTGCTTTTAAAAATCAATCGGCTGGCTCATAACTTTACCTTGGTGGAAGGGATTGAAGGGAAGTTAAGCGGGGAATTAGTCTGTTCCTTTTCAAATCAAGAATGCCAATATTCTCTTGCAAAAGAAGGGCTGATCAATTATCAAAAACTAAAGACCCAGTATAAAGATCAAAATATTGTTATAGATGAACCAGATAAACTTTTGTTCAAGCCGACAAAGGATACTTTGGTATTTAACATGGAAAATTCTGTATTTTCGTTTAATTGGGATTTACAAAAAGTCAATTTAGATGGTTTTTATAATGTCCAAACGAATGCATTGCATTTAGCCGCTGATGAAATACAAATCAACGGAAAAGTTTCTTCGTATTTGAATGGAGATACATTAACTGTCAAAACAAAAGAGGCATTATATGAAACCGCTCAATTAAAGATGAGAAACATTACTTTAAATGCCAACAACTTATTAGATGAAACTGCTCCGATTTATTTTTCTTCAAAAGAGGTAAATACTGCATCTCCTTTGTTAACAAAATCTGTTTCAGTAGACATGACTTATTTAGATCGTCAGATGAAAGCAACAGTTCAAGTAAAAGACACAGATATTTTAGTAACAGCAGAGGGTGTATTTAAACCCTTCCAAAAAACCTTCTCAGGAATATTCAGAACATCCGTTGTAAATTTACAGGATATCCCTTTTGCCCTATCTGAATTATCTCCTATTTTTTCAAAAAGATTGAATAAAGTATCTGGAAAAGCGATGGCTGCCGGTCGATTAAATTTTGCAGGAACAACTAATATAACTGGCCCATTATATATTGGTTTAGAAGATGTCAATTTTTATTTAGACAACACAGAAATTAAACGCTTAAATAGTGTTGTTACTTTGCGTTCTCTTTCTCCACTTATTTCATCCGGTAATCAGTTTGCTTCCATCGGAAAAATTGATACATTAGTTCCCCTGACAAACGTAACTAGCCAGTTTAAATTTGAAAATCAATCCATCCGTTTGTTGGATCTTAATGCTCAATTAGGAAACAAAAATTTAAATTTAACAACAGCATTAATTCCTTACCGTGATCCTAATGCACTACTCCATTTAAAAAGTGAAAAAGATTTCCATATAGATTCAATTATCCCTTATCTAAATCTGAAGGGAATAACCTTGGTAGGCGGGAACGGAACTTTATCAATCCCAATCAACATTTCTGAAGCAGGAATAAAAATACCTTCTGCCACACTGAAAGTAGATAACGTTACTTTAAAACAAGATCCAAACACACAAGATTTTATCGGATTTTTTGAACAAGGCAACAATGCCTATATGGTACGAAATGGACAATTCGTTTTGGATGACGACAGACGTTTGAATGTGGATTTAGACGGTTGGTTAATGCCAATGCGCACCAGAGAAGCTTTTTCTAAACAGGATATTCAATTGACTGAACCTTTATTTAAATCAGGCACCATAAACCCTGTCCCAACAGAAATTAAAAAATTGCAGGATTCCTTAGAAAAACTGGTTAAAGGAGAAAAATAATGAAAGGTAAAATCTTTCTTATCGGCTTATGTTTGACCATCGGTGCTTGCTCCAGACCTCATATTGTCGAAGTTCCTGTTTCAAGGAATCAAATTTACTATGGCCAAAGTATTGCTGACTTACAGGATAATTTCGGTGCTCCAAAAAGAGCTGCTCGCT
The DNA here is from genome assembly GCA_017650375.1 of Alphaproteobacteria bacterium. Taxonomy (GTDB): domain Bacteria; phylum Pseudomonadota; class Alphaproteobacteria; order CAAHEQ01; family UBA3637; genus UBA3637. Next base: position 3,970 of record JAGCFA010000029.1, read on the forward strand.
ATGCTTATGATGTCATAGAATATAAATTTATTCACGAAAATTTTTATACGGAAAACTTTAACAGGCGACTTCTTTATTGTCATCTATGGGTTTATGCACAAAACAATCGTGTAATTGATTGGAAAGCAGAAGGAAATGATTGTCATATTAAAGAACCTGAAGTACATCGCTATTTAGATGAGCACAGAGAAGAAATTCCAGCGCGATTAACTTTTGATAAGGATTAATGCGCTCTGGGATGCGCTTTTTGATAGACACGATCCAAATCTTGAAGTGTAATTTCTGTATAACGTTGTGTAGCAGAAAGAGATGAATGCCCTAATAATTCTTGGACAGAACGTAAATCACCACCACCTTGTAATAAATGTGTGGCAAAGCTATGTCGTAGTGCATGTGGGGTTACTGTATCAGGTAAATTGAGAGCATATCGAATCTGACGCACAGTTCTTTGAACAACTCCCGGATTAATTCTATCGCCTCTTGCCCCGATGAATAAAGGAGCATCAGGGCTTAAACAAGGATGCACATGCAGATATTTTTGGATAGCCTGACGAACAGCAGGCAAAAGAGGAACTAAACGCTGTTTATTCCCTTTTCCCGTAATAGTCATTACGTCCGCTTCTAAAGGAATATCCCTTATATTTAAAGAAAGAGCTTCTGCAATTCTAAGCCCTGCCCCGTACATCAGGGTAAACAAGGCAACATCTCGTTCTGCCTGCCAAGATTCTTTTTGTAAAGTACGCGCTATTTTTAAAAATTGTTGTGCTTGTTCTGACGATAAGGGATGAGGTAAAATCTTATTAGGACGAGCCGAACGCACAGTCATAATGGCTTTGTTTTCTAATATTCCCTCTCGCATCAAAAAACGAAAGAAATTTTTAAGCGCAGACACTCCCCGTGCGATAGAAGATTTAGCGATTTTTTGTTCAGCACGCCATGCTAAAAAGGAACGGAAATCTGTAATTGTTAATTTTTCTAAATCCTCTAAATCTACCTCTTTACCTAATGAATCCAACAAAAAGGTGAAAAATTCTTTCAGATCTTCTAAATAGGAACTGGCCGTTAATAAAGAAAGACGTCTTTCCGATATCAAATAAGATTGCCATTTTTGAATTATTTGGCGCACTTTTTCGGTTGTTGTTGATTCAAAAGGGTTGAATTCTGATTGCATTTTGTGTATCCTCTAGAAGAGAGTTTAAAGGAAAAAATAAAAAAATGCAACGCGTTTTTATACTTTTCCCCGTCGCTTTGGGGGCTTATGAATATCTGACAGATTTAAAACTGCAGGTAGGACAGTTCGTTTTAGCCCCCTTTGGCAAAAAGAAAACTGTTGGCATCGTTTGGCCAGAAAAATCAGATGATCATTTTCCCGAAAATAAGTTAAAAAAAATTGATTCTGTCCTGCCAGAGCCCGCTTTACCAGAACAAACAATCCGATTCGTAAACTGGGTAGCCGGATATACGTTAGCCCCTTTGGGAGCCGTATTAAAAATGGCCCTCAATCCACAAATGGGAAAAATAAGTCGAAATCCCCTTATTTTTTTGCCCCCCAATCCGGGACATACCCAAATTGATTTTTCATCAGTTCAACTGAAAGCCGTTAAAGCTATGCACAACCTGTCAGGTTTTAAAGTCGCTTTGTTGGATGGTGTAACAGGATCTGGAAAAACAGAGGTTTACTTCGAAGAAATTGCCCATATTTTAGAACAAAAAAAACAGGTGTTGGTCTTATTACCTGAAATCATTTTGACAACAGCTTGGCTGAAACGTTTTGAAAAACGCTTTGGAGTAGCCCCTGCCCTTTGGCATTCATCTTTGACACCGAAACAACGTCGGGATACCTGGGAAGCAGTTCGAAATGGTTCTGCCCAAGTATTGGTAGGAGCACGTTCAGCTCTTTTTTTGCCTTTTTTAAATTTGGGTTTGATTGTAGTGGATGAAGAGCACGACCCGTCCTTTAAACAAGAAGAAGGCGTCCTGTATCAAGCACGCGATATGGCTATTGTCCGAGCCAAAATTGCTGATTGTCCCATTGTATTGGCTAGCGCAACACCCAGTTTAGAAACCTATGTCCATGCTAAAGAAGGGGATTATTTACACTTACAATTACCAGAACGCTATCGGGGCGCAGAACTGCCAGAAACACGTATTATAGATATGCGTCAAAAAGAAAAGGGACCTGTACATTTTGTTTCCAAAGAATTGCAAGAAGCTTTAGCAGAAAGACTTCCTAAAAAGGAACAATCTCTGTTATTTCTAAACCGTCGCGGATATGCGCCATTGATGCTATGCCGTGCTTGTGGACACCGTTTACAGTGTCCTCATTGTTCAGCTTGGTTGGTAACACATAAAGAAACGCATCAGCTTCAATGCCATCATTGCGGACATACTATGCCTATCCCCACAGAATGTCCACAATGTCATGAAAAAGGCACATTGGTAGCCTGCGGTCCTGGGGTGGAGCGTGTTGCTGAAGAAATTCGCACTTTATTTCCGAATGCTCGCATTGCTCAGATTACCTCAGATACACTGACACATCCTCAAGATTTTGCTCAACTTATCCAACAGATCGAATCCGGAGAATTAGATATCTTAATCGGAACACAAATTTTAGCCAAAGGGCATCATTTTAAAAATTTAACTCTGGTCGGTGTAATTGATGCGGATATGGGACTGGCAGGCGGAGATTTACGGGCTGGGGAACGCACTTTCCAATTATTGCAACAAGTAATGGGGCGCGCAGGCCGAGAAGAAAAAAAGGGGATGGCTTTATTACAATCTTACAATCCAGAAAATCTGATTATCCATGCTCTTAGTCAAAACGATCGAACATGTTTTTTAACAGAAGAAAAAATGACACGAAAATTGTTGCATATGCCCCCCTTCGGACGATTAGCCAGTATTATTGTAAGTGGACGTAATCAAGTAATTACTTGGCAAACAATTCAACAATTGGCAATCAAAGCCCCTGTTAAACCAGATATAGAAATTTTGGGCCCTGTTGTTGCACCTATCGCCAAACTAAGAGGAAAATTCCGTTATCGTTTGTTGGTAAAAGCCCCTAAAGAAGCCAAAATACAAAATTACTTGCATTTATGGTTGGATTCCATTAAGATACCAGCATCCGTAGATATGCGGATAGATGTCGATCCTTACAGTTTTTTCTGAGGTAAACTATGAAAATTTTAAAAATTTTATATGATCATTTTATGCGTTTGAATATTTCTTTAGGCCATCAAATCCCTTGGTTTGGAGCGGGTATTATTTTTTATTTTTATGCCCATCAAACCTTCCCCAAAAAAATTCAACTGGCATTTGGCATCTCAGAAGCACAAGAACGTTTAACTCAGGCGACACAATCAACCGCTTTTATGAAGAATATGGTAAGTTTTTCCAATCCGATGGCTTCCGTCAATTATCTATCATCATTGATAGATCGAACAATGGCGTGGAGCAGACTGACCTCTTCACAAATGTTTGCAAATGCAACGACTTCCTTTAGTTTGTGGATTATAGATATACTTTTATATATTGGGGTTTTTTATTTAATTTGGCGGACTTATAAAACATATCGTCAAAAGGGACATCAAAAACAAAATGCCAAGCTAATTTTAAAAGAAATGAGCCCGTGCTTTAATCAGCTGCATCAGGAAATTCAAGAACTCCAAACAGAAATAAAAAGTTTGAAAGAAAAAAATGCCAAAAGTAATTCTGCAAATTCGTCTGACCCCAGGGGCTAAGCATACCGGCTGGCAGGGTTTATGGAACGGAACACATTGGAAAGTAACCGTACATGAACGTGCTATAGATAATAAAGCAAATCAAGCCTTGATTGAATTTTTAGCAAAAGAAGCCTGTGTTCCAAAACAAAATATTACAATCACCCATGGTTTGACAAATCGTCAAAAAACAGTGGAAATTACAGGAATTGAAAAATTAGAACCGCCATTGAATCCAAGTAAATAGAACATTGCCATTATTCCGTCCTAAAGATGGAATATAGGTATTTTCAATTGAAAAAGGACCAATGTCAATTCCAAAAACTGGCAAAGCTGCAGGGATTGGCACGTAATTATAATCACTACGCATTGTAATACCAGCCATCACCCCCAATGTTGGGCGAATTGTTTTATCTGTGCGCCAAACTTTTTGCCACTTATATGCAAAAGTGGGCTCAATATCATTATGCGAATCTTGGAATTCCATAAAACCAAGAGAGTATTTATAAGAATCTTCTATTAATACTTTTCCAAAACCAATCCCCCAAGGACGTTCATTGAACTCACGAATCTTTTCATGATCATAGGTCAAACGATTATGCCATGTATTTACAGGAACATAAAGTTCATTTTCACCGTGACAAAGAATTTGTTCGAAATGGTTTTTGGCTTCTTGCCAAAAAGCATTCCCCTTTAAAGGTAAAAAGGGTATAAGAAAGATTGCTAAAAGATATATTTTTTTGTTCATGATATGTTCATTTTACATATTTTTAACTTTTTATCAAGAAAAAAATTAAAAAGTACTTGATTTTTTCATAAAAAAAGGATATAATCCCGTCCAATAAAGACAACTAAGGAGAATAAAATGAAAAAAAATATACATCCTGATTATCATGAAATCACTGTTGTAATGACAGATGGAACAGAATTCAAAACACGCTCAACAATGGGAAAAGCCGGCGATGTAGTCCGCTTGGACATTGATCCTGCCTCTCATCCAGCATGGACAGGCGTATATCGTTTGATCGACAGTGGTGGACAGTTGGCCAAGTTCAACAAGCGTTTTTCTTCTTTCAAGAAAAAACCTGCTTAAGAGTTTCGAGAAAGCGATCCATTGGATCGCTTTTTTCATTTCTGCTCTTGCTATTTTTTAATAACTTTGATATAATGCATCCCATTATTGGGGCGTCGCCAAGTGGTAAGGCAGCGGATTCTGATTCCGCCATTTCGTTGGTTCGAATCCAGCCGCCCCAACCAGTAAAAAATCCGCCCGTTTGGGCGGTTTTTTGTTGGCTAAGGTGTATTGGATTTGGCCCAACGAAGTTGCTTTGCTCGCGAATATAATGAGCGGACGCTGTCAAGCGGTCCAAGTGAAGCGCAGGATAAATCGCCTCGCGATTTACAATCAGCCGCCCCAGCCAAATCGTGCAAGCGTCCAGAAATGGACGTTTTTTCTTTTATTCGTAAGCATTTATTCTGGTTCGAAACAGATATTTCAGAAAATGCCTTAAAATACTTTACTTAGAGCCATTGTACGAATTGTTTCTTTGTTTTTATTTAAAAATAACTCAAGTAAAAAGATTGAAATGTACAGATATACCTCCTAAATCGAGTATCC
>JAGCFA010000030.1 GCA_017650375.1 Alphaproteobacteria bacterium
CTGTCTTTGCTGAAAAAGGCAAAAAGGTGGCCTATACAGTGGGTACAATGATTGAGTTACCACGCGCTGCACTGCTCGCTGGTGAAATTGCAGAACTCGCTGACTTCTTTGAATTCGGAACAAACGACCTCACCCAAACAACTTTGGGTATGAGCCGTGATGATGCTGGATCCTTCTTGCCACAATATGTGACAAAGGGTATCTATGAACGTGATCCGTTCCAATCCTTGGATGCAACAGGTGTGGGTAAATTGATTGCCATGGCTTGTAAAGATGGTAAAGCCACCAATCCGAACATTTACCTTTCTATCTGTGGTGAACACGGTGGGGATGCCAACTCCATTATGTATTTAAATCAATACTTAAATGGTGTTTCTTGCTCACCATACCGCGTGCCTTTGGCAAGATTAGCTGCCGCTCAGGCTGCTGTAAAAGCCAAAAAAGCTTAAAGGTTAGCTTTAAAATCTCCCCCGCTGATTTTAAGCGGGGGATTTTTTTATTGACATATTTATAAATTTCATCTACAATAACTTCGCATTTGGGTAGGCGCCTAAATGTCGGAACTGAAATTCCGCATTAGAGTCCGTCCGGCATTGGACGGGTGATCGCTGAATATATTGAATAAGCGATACTGTTCTAATGCAGTTTTTCAGCATCCGTCCACTTTTTATAAGTGGATTTTTTAAACTTAAGAAAGGATGCGGAAAATGCAAAAAACAATTTTAATCAGTATAACAACAGCCATTTTATTATCAGGATGCACTTCTTTAACCAGACAAGAAGAAATGCAGCTGCAACATTTGAAAGCGCAAGGGGTCACTGTAGATAAACCCGTTGGCAATTATGAAAAACCAGCTTCGGTGGCAGGGGCAGCGGCATTGAATATATTGCCTGGTTTTGGTAATTTTTATTTAGGTAGTGGGAATGCAGCAGAATCATCACATTGGCTTTATGGGCTCCTTAATCTACTAACCTGGCCTATTTCCATTGTGTGGGCAATTCCAGAGGCTGGTATTGATGCCAACTCTATCAATAAACGAGAGATGATTTACTACTATACTTACGATAAGTATGGTAAAAAAGAATTAGAGGAAGCTGGTATTAAATTGGATTAAAGAATTTCCCCCGCCGAATTCAAGCGGGGGATTTTTTATTTAAGGGATTTTTGAAAGCATTTCTTGGGCAAAACGGACACAAGCAGTCACCGCTTCTTTTTGCCAAGTAGCAAGGCCCGCCCAACCATTCAAGACAAAACTCCATAAATAACCTATTATCAAAACATTTACACCAGGAATAAACATTACCGTAAAAAAATATCCTGCCTTTTTAAAGTCTGTTTGTTCCGCATGAATCTGATAAAAATTGGCAACAATATGATACCCAACCAATACACCGAAAGTCATGACATACCAGTTAGGAAAAGCTTGATTATGATAACTGAACCACAATCCCCCAAGCATCCATAAAAACGGGAAAGTTGGGAAAAAATAAGGTGCTATCGTAATTAACCAATTCCCTTTTCCCTGATAAGTAAATGAACCTCCTTTGTCCGGATGAATACTCATAGACTTGGGTTTGTGCCCTGTCAAAAGTGCTGCCAACATATGAGTAAATTCATGTGCAAAAATCGTCCATGCTGCTCCATTTAATCCCGGAATAATAGCCCATAAAATCATCACCCCTATAATCGGTGCCAAGAAATAGAGTGCTATTTCTTGGGAAAATGTCTTAAAAATCATCTGTACCAATGCCTGAAATAAAGGATAGAAAAAAACAGCACTGGTCAGCGCAATTGGATATTTGATATATTTTAATAATGTGTTCATGAAATTTTGCATTTTTCCCCCTTTTGTGATACTATTCTATATCATGTTTAAAAAAAAAGAAAGGATTTTTATGTTGTGGATTGTTTTAGGATTATTAGTTTTTGTTTTGATATTATGTATCATTGTGTTAGTGCGTTTGGCTCGATTAACAAAACCTGCGCAAACAGGAGAGCTAGAACGATTAGAACGCATGATGCATGGTGATGCTAAAGATTTACGACAAGAACTAGGGCAAAATTTAATGAGCTTTAATGAGGCCGTACGTAAAGTTTTAGAGGAACGATTAGAAACTATGCGTGCTACTGTGGATGAAAAATTACAAAACACCCTAAATCAACGCATCAGTTCTTCTTTTACCCAAGTATCAGAACGGTTAGAACAAGTCTATAAAGGCTTAGGGGAAATGCAAAATCTGGCCACAGATGTCGGCGGATTAAAACGGATTCTAACCAACGTTAAAAGTCGCGGGACGTGGGGAGAAGTACAGCTGGGTGCTTTATTAGAGCAAATCCTTACCCCGGATCAATTCGTAAAAAACGCACATATCAAAGAGGATGGAGAAGTAGTAGAATACGCTATTAAGTTACCGGCTGGAGATGTATTAGTTCCTATTGATGCAAAATTCCCAGTCGAAGATTATGAACGTTTATTAGCCGCCAGTGATTCCGGAGATAGCGAGGCTGTGGAAAAAGCTGGAACCGAATTAGAAAAACGTGTCCGGATAGAAGCTAAAAAAATTCAAGAAAAGTATGTTTACCCTCCAAAAACAACCGATTTTGGCATTTTATTTTTACCAACAGAGAGTCTGTATGCAGAAATTATGAAACGACCAGGATTGGCTGCCGACATCCAAAATAAAAATCGCATTTGTATTGCCGGCCCCAGCACTCTAGGTGCTTTTTTGAATAGCTTACAGATGGGTTTTAAAACGCTGGCTATTCAAAAAAAATCTGGCGAAGTATGGCAGGTCTTGAATGAAGTCAAAACTGAATTTTTAAAATATGCCGATTGGGTAGAAGATGTAAAAAAGAAAATTGAGCAGACATATAAAACTGTGGATGCAGCTGAAACAAGAACACGCGCTGTGCGCCGACGCTTAGAAAAAGTGGAAAGTTTAACTCCGACTCAAGAAAATGCCTTAAACAAGACTCAGCAACAATTACTTCAAAGTTAATTCGGAATCATTGTGCTGAACATATGGCAAGCGGGGCAAACAGGTTCCCATTTGCCTGCAACATGGTCACAGTGAGTACAAATCCAACCAGATTTTTCTTGTAGGTTCAATGCTTTCTTTTCCCATTTCAAAGCAACTTCTTCATGGTGCCAACCTTTTCTTTCGCATTCAGCCATCATTAAAGCCACTTGCTGTGTCAAAGGATAGTTTTCCAAGTAACTTTCCAAAACTTCTTTTGCTTTTGAAAAATTCCTTGTTTCCAAATTCATATCAGCCAATGCCAATAACGAAAACCGATTCCCTTTGTTCGATTTTACCAAAGCCATCACTGCTTTCATTTTTTCTGAATCAGGCTTTCCGGCTAAAGCTTTCTTATACGCTTGATAAATTTCCTGACAAGGCGTTTCTTCCCAGGCTTTTTTCAAGATTTTAAGAGCTTTTTCAGGATTTTCTTTCGCCTTTGCCAAAATAATCGGCGCTTGCCTATCATCCATTTTATAAGCTTTATCCACTTCCCCCATCATTAACAAACAACATGCTTTTTGACGCTTATATTCAGATTTCGGAAGAAGTTTTTTAAGGCGTTCCAAATATTGAAAGGCCTCAGCCCAATCTGCTTCCATTAATGCCAGGTGGAGATATGCTTGTTTTACCCATAAAATATCCTTTTCTTTTTCAGGTAAGCTCTCCAATAACTGGCGCATTTCTGTAGTATTTCCCATTCCTTCGGCCATATGTAAAAAACCATAAATACCGCCTAAAGTTGTGGCAGGAAAGGTCAATAATTTTTGATAAACTTCCTCGGTTGGTTGCAACAAAGCTAAAATAACCCAATAAGACAAATCCGTTGTCTCAAAATGAGCATGTGCTTGTTTTACCAATAACGGATATTGTTCTTTGTTATGATTGACCAGAGCTTCCAGCACTTGAGCTAAAAAACTTTGTTTTCTTTCTTCTTTTGATTTTTGATGCCAGCCTATAAGCTGTCTGATCCATTTAAAAGGAAGGAGGCAAAAAGCCCATAACCAGATGATACTGATAATTATTCCTATAAATGTGAACACAGATAAATAAATCTGGTAATCTCTAAAATTGATTGTCAAGGAAAAAGAAGGGTTAGAAAAAACAATCCCGACACAAAGCAATAATATAATCAAAAATAAGCCGATAATCATGGATTCCCTCCTTCTGCCAAAACTTCTTTAAAATCAGCCAGAGCACGTGCTTCGTTAAAGACGGCAGTTAACAGTATCTGTTCATCCGGTAATAAAAGCTGCATCCTCATCATAACTTGATTAGGATCTTTTTGATAAATCGCCTCTTGTATATAATCCAACTTATTTGCTAGATTTTCTTGTTGAGGATTTCTCTGATATACATCAAACAATAGGGTGGGAATCGCTTTAATAGCACCCCAAATTTTCCCGTTTTCCTTTTGCTTTTTATTCAATAATAGCACCCTTTTATTTTGACGAAATGTATTCAATAAATTGTCCCAAGCGGTGTATTTTAACTGCCCTCGAGCATTTGTATAGCCCAAACAATAAGTTTGCATTTTATCTTTTAACTGTTGCTGTTTTTGGGAAAGAAACGGTAAATTTTGAAGACGATAAAAATCATCAGAACAGGGCTTATCCATCACAAAATCATTCCAGGTATATGTAACCTGTTCCGGTTGTTCAATCGATACAATGATATCTTCTTCATCTGGAACAATTCCTTGCGCCCATAAAGGCAGCACCATCATTCCTAAAACAATTCCAAGAATATATCTCATTCCCCCCCCCTTTGAAGAATAAATTAATCCTCTTGCTTATCATAAATTGAAAAAGCTTTTTGGATTATGTTTTCATGGACTTTAATAGGATATTTTTGAAGATAAGCTTGTTGAAAAGCCTCTGTTAGATCAACAGCCCATCCTTGAACTGCTTCCTGTTTTTCCTTTTCTGTTAAAGCGTCTTTAAAGGGAATTGTACGTTTAACATAAGCAACCCAAATTCCATCTTTAGTGGGAAAAACTTGAGCATTTTCATATCCCATTTTTTGTTGCATTAGAGCAGGCAAAAATTCCATTGGTAAAAGCTTTGATTCAGTGCGAGAAATCGTATCATTTTTAGGAACATAATTTCCCCAGCCTTTTCCCTGCTGTAATGAAGCCACAATATCTTTTATTTTCTTTTCCATCAATTCCTTTTGTTGTTCACGTCGCCAAAGATTCACAACATCTTCTTTTGCCGAAGCAAAATCCTTATGCCCTGGCGGTGTTATCTTTTCTACACCGACCACCATAAAACCATCTTCGACATCCATCAAGGAAGTTGCTTCCCCTTCTTCTAATGTGAAAGCTTCTTGCAAGAAAGATTTTAATTGGGCTTGTGCCTTTCCTTGCTTATCTAAGCCATTAAAATCAACCACAAAAATTTGTCCTGGGTTCAGTTTCATTTCTGTAACAACTTCTTTTAATGTTTTCCCTGCCCCCAATAAATCTTCCATCTTTTGAGAAGATGAAAGCATTAGGTTATAGTCATTTTGAAAGTCAGATGATTTTATTGATACCAATCGTAATGTACGATATTCGGGAATAATAAATTCTTCCATATAAGCATCATAATAATCTTTTAATTCTTGAGAACTTGGGGTAGAAACCTTCATGTCTTTTGGCGTCAAGAAGAGAGCCTCCACCTGCCGTTTCTCTTTTTGAACCAGCGCAGCATGTTGCATCAAAGAAGGATCACGAGGAACAGCTAACATCAAGGTCCTATTTAAATGCTGAATTGCCAATTCTGTTCGCATTTTCTTAGCAAATTCAGGTTGAGATAAATTCAACTGGTCCAAGTAAGTATAAAACAAATTGACATCAAATTTGCCTAAACTATCCATAAAAACAGGATTTTTTTCAATATATCTGCGAACAGCATCATCTGAGGCAATCAACCCCATCTCTTCCTGAATCAGAGCATTCAATTCACGCAAAGCTAACTGCTGAATAACTTGATTTAAAAGTCCCATTTGCAAAGCACGTTTTGGTGTTATATAGCCACCAGAAATTCTAGATATCTTGTTACGTTCTTGTTCAAAAGAATGATTGAGTTCTTGCAGTGAAATTTTATATGACCCCACCTGCAACGCAGCATTATCTGATGTACTGGTGTTGGAAATCCCTCCTAATCCCCAAAAAGCCATCATACTGACACCCAATAAAAAGAAAATCCCTTTGGCAATCCAACTGTTTCCCAACTTATTAAAAAAAGTAATCATTTAAAGTCCTTTCGTTTTTATGTTAGTCTATCCTAAAACAGCGCATAAAGCAAGTCTTTTTTTGTCAAAACAAAATTCATTAAAAAGGATTGCTTTTTACATGAAATTATGCTAATTCCTATTCTCATCAAACGAGGGGGAAAATATGGTTTTTGTATCAGAAAAAATTTTATATGAATTGATGAACGGTTCTATGAAAGGCGATCCTTTTTCTGTATTAGGGATGCATGAAACGTTATCCGGAAAAGGCTTGTTTATTCGTACTGTTCAACCCCAAGCAAAATCAGTAGAAGTTTTGGATAAAAGGGGGAAAACTATCGGAAAAATGGAGCCCGTTTTTGGGGGGATTTTTCAATTAGATTTCCCAAAGAAAAAAGATTTTTTTGAATACACTTTAAAAATTACTTTACCCGATGAAAGGACCTATGAAGTGGATGATCCGTATCGTTTCTTACCTGTATTAGGAGATATGGACTTGTACCTGTTCGGCGAAGGGCAACATTGGGAAATTTATAAAAAGCTGGGCGCACATCTGATCACGCATCAAGGCGTTCAAGGTGTATCTTTTGCCGTATGGGCACCGAATGCCTCTCGCGTCAGCGTCGTGGGCAGTTTCAACAACTGGGATGGTCGGCGTCATTTAATGCGCCCCCGTGGTTCCAGCGGCATTTGGGAAATTTTTATCCCGGGCCTTCATGAATGGGATATTTATAAATATGAACTTTTGGATAAGGACGGGCGCTTATTGCCATTAAAAGCAGATCCTTATGGTTTTGTGAGTGAAATGCGCCCCAAAACAGGAAGTCTTGTTTATGATATCGCAAGCTATACGTGGCATGACGAAAAATGGATGAAAGAGCGCGCTCAAAACACCAATCATCGCGAACAGCCGATTTCCATTTATGAAGTGCATTTGGGATCATGGCGCAGGGGCGAAAACAATCGTTTTCAAACCTATTTAGAAATGGCAAAAGAATTGCCAGAATACTTAAAAGAAATGGGCTTTACGCATGTGGAATTTTTGCCGGTCGCGGAATTTCCCTTTGATGGCAGTTGGGGCTATCAAGAAACGGGGCTTTATGCTCCTACAAGCCGTTATGGGACTCCAGGGGATTTTCGGTATCTAATTGACCAGCTCCACCAAGCAGGGATTGGCGTTATCATGGATTGGGTTCCGGCGCACTTTCCAAAAGATGCATTCGGATTAGCCAACTTTGATGGAACGGCGCTTTATGAACATGCTGATCCACGCAAAGGCGAACACAAAGATTGGGGCACAAAAATTTATAATTACGGACGCAATGAAGTATCTAACTTTCTACTCGCCAATGCTTTATTTTGGATTCGGGAGTATCATATTGACGGGCTACGCGTAGATGCGGTTGCCAGTATGTTGTATTTGGATTATTCACGCAAAGAGGGCGAATGGATTCCCAATCAATATGGTGGGCGCGAAAATTTAGAAGCAATCCAATTTTTACGCCGCTTAAACGAATTGGTCTATGGCGAAAATTCAGGCGCTATGACCATTGCCGAAGAATCTACCGCTTGGCCGATGGTGTCACGCCCTACTTACTTAGGGGGGCTTGGCTTTGGCTTTAAATGGAATATGGGATGGATGCATGATACCTTGGATTATATAAAAGATGATCCTGTTCATCGTAAATATCATCAAAATGAACTGACATTCAGCTTTTTGTATGCCTTTACGGAAAATTTCATCTTGCCTTTATCACACGATGAAGTCGTATATGGAAAAGGCACTATTTTAGGGCGCATGCCCGGC
>JAGCFA010000031.1 GCA_017650375.1 Alphaproteobacteria bacterium
ATAATAATGAAATAAATAATTTTCTGCTTGCATATCACCTCGATTGGCTGCAAAGATATACCATTGAAGAGATTTTTCTTCATCCATAACTGCTTTTTCATTCAAAAAAATACGCCCTAACTGCATCGCTGCCGGTAAAAAATTTTGCTTTGCAGATAATTGATAATAATAAATGGCTTTACCCAAATCTTTAGGAACAACTTTTCCCTCTTCATAAACCTTTCCTAGCTGATATTGCCCCTTAGGATCGCCATAGGCAGCCATTTTTGATTGCCATAAAAATTCTAAATTTTCATCCGGAATAGGCATTTGAGCCCAAGCTCCACCACCTAAAAACATCAAACAAAATAAAACAATTTGAAAGATTTTTAAAAGTTTTTGTGCTATTTTATTTTCAGGGAAATGCTTAGCCCATCCTTCAGCAAAACGTTGTGCTGCTTCATGATCTGTTTGGGCTAATTTACGGATGGCTTTTTCTATTGTTTTGGTCAATCCCTTTTGACCTAATGACAGCAAATTAAAATAAAGCCCTAAAGCTTCCAAAGTTTCGCCTAATTCATCTAAAATCAACGCAACAGCTAAAAGTATTTCTTTATCCTGCGGATTATCACGCGCTAATTTTTGATATATGTCAACAGCTTCAGATAAACGACTTTCTTTCATTAAAAGACGCGCCAACGCTTTTCCGGCGAAAAAACAATCTCTTTTTAAATCCAAAACACGACGATAAGCGCTTTCAGCCAAGCTGGCGTCATTACTTTCTTCTGCTACTTGTGCCAAAGTCAACCAAACTTCCCATTGGAAAGCATTTTCAATTGTCAATTCTTTTAATAAATAAAGGGCTTCTTCTAAATGATTCTGCGCTTTTAAGAACAGTGCTTTCAAATATTTTTCATGAGGTAATTTTTTCAGGTATTTTTGAACTTCTTTATATTTTTTCTGTGATAAATAATAAAGGGTTAAAGCCTTTAAAACACGCGGAGTTTCTTCTAATTTTTGTGCTTTTTTAAGATAAGTTAATCGTTCCTTGCCTTCTGATAATTCTGCCAATCCCAGAAAACTTTCTGCAACAGGATTTTCTTGAAAAATCTTTTCTGCTTCTTTTCTATTTCCTTTTTCAAGTTCAATCCAACCGATTGCAGCCATTGCCTTCGGATTTTGAGGAACGGTCAAATACAATTCCTTTGCTTTATCTATCTCTCCATGATTTTGATATACTTCGGCTAAAGCCAAACGATAATTTTGATAGTCCGGATAAAGTTTCGTCAGTAAGGAAAGAACATCTATTGCTTCCGTCCAAATACCTTTTTTATATGCAATCAATCCTAACAAATAAAGGGCATCTCCATGTGTTGGAGACAGCATTAAAGCTTCCCGCGTTTTTTGTTCAGCTTGGCCATATTCCCCTATATTATAATCCTGAAAAGCGGCATCCAACAAGATATCAATGTTATTCATCATCAATAGAACCTAGCCTTCCAATGACCATCTCACGGTTGATATCAACACATTCCATTAATCCAAAACTGATAAATAAAGTAATCATGGCCGTTCCACCATAACTCATTAAAGGCAAAGGAACCCCCACCACAGGCATTAATCCCATCACCATCCCTGAATTGATAAAAAGATATAAAGCAAAATTAATAGTGAGTCCGGCTGCAACAATCTTCCCAAAAGAATTTTGGCAACGAGCAGAAATTAAAAAGCCATACCCAATTACCAATGTATACAAAAGAAACAAAATTAATGAACCGAAAAGCCCAAATTCTTCAGCAAAAACCGTAAAAATAAAATCTGTATGATCTTCTGGAATAAACTTCAGACGTTTTTGTGTTCCTTGCATAAATCCTTTACCCCAAAAACCACCAGAACCAAGAGTAATCTTGGATTGAGAAATATGGTAACCTGCCCCCAAAGGATCATTTTCTGGGTTTAAAAAAGTCAGAACACGTTTCTTTTGATAAGGAATCAATAAAGACCAAATGATTGGAAAAGAACCAATGCCAACCAAAGCCAAGGCTATAAATTTCCAAACTTGAACCCCTACCAAGAAAAAAACACCAAATGACATAAAAACCAACATCATAGCTGTTCCTAAATCCGGTTGTTTTAAAATCAATAAAACGGGAATGCCCATCATTAAAACAGGAGGAATCATAAATTTAACAGAACGAATTTGTTCTAAAGAAGCTCCATGAAAGTATTTAGCTAAAGCCAATACAAGAGCAATTTTCATCACTTCTGAAGGCTGTAACTGAAAAAGTCCAAAACTTAACCAACGCTGAGCTCCCATGTGGATATGCCCTAATAATTCAACACCTATCAATAACAAAAGACCAGCTCCATAAAGCCAATAGGCATATTTCATCCATAAGCGTAAATTTGTCATTGCAATCACAAGAAGAATCCATAAGCTAATAATAAAACGGATCGATTGCTTAGAGGCCCATTTCCATGGGTCAGATGGGGTGCTTCCCACAGACGGACTGCTCCCCACAGAATACAAGACCGCTATCCCGATAAAAACAATCAAAGAAATCAAAAAAAGATATAAATAATTAAATCCCCTTATTTTATCTATTAAGGAAAGATTATAATCTTTCATATAGCAATTACGGTCTTTAAAAAAGCTCACGGTCTTGCCTCCAATTTTGTCAGTTTCTCATCTTCTATAGCTAATTCTAATGTTTTTTTCAAGAGCTTGGATGCAATTGGAGCCGCTGTACGTGCGCCACCAATCCCATGTTCGACCACCACAACAACAGCATAACGAGGTTTGTTTATCGGTGCGAACCCAGCGAACAAAGCATGATCTCTGTGTTCCCAAGGAATAAGTTTTTGGTCTTTCAAACCAGCTTTGCGTTCTTCAGCACTAATTCGTCGAACTTGAGTTGTTGCTGTCTTCCCTGCCATTTTCATTCCATTTAAATTAAAACGAGAGCCATAAGCCGTTGCTCCTTCTTTATTCACAACATCAATCATCCCCTGACGTATCACCGAAAGATTTTTTGCATCAAACAGGGGTTTTGACACGAAAGTTTCTTCTCTTTCCAAAATATGAGGTTGAACCAAATATCCTCCGTTGGCAATAGCTGCTACAGCGCGCACAATTTGAAGTGGAGTAGCCGTTAAAAATCCCTGTCCAATACTTAAATTTAAAGTATCGCCCATACGCCAAGCATCATTATATTTTTCCTTTTTCCATTCAAAATCCGGTAATAACCCTGTTTTTTCACTTTCTAGATCAATTCCTGTCATTTCACCAAACCCTAATTTTTTGGCTGTTTCAAGAATTTTTTCAGCCCCGATTTTCTGAGCAACTTCATAAAAATAAACGTCGCAAGAATGTTCTAGAGCTTGGATTAAATTTAATTTACCATGCCCTTCCCTTTTCCAACAATGAAAGCGTTGATTGCCTAATTGTGTATAACCACCACAATTGATCGTTGTATTAGCTGAAATAATTTTATTTTCAAGCCCTGCTAAGGCCACAACCAATTTAAAAATAGAACCAGGGGAATACATACCGTGCAAAGCCTTATTCTGCATCGGCATTTTTTTATTGGAAGAAAGCTTTTTCCAATCCTTAGAGGAAATAGGTGCTAAAAATAAATTTGCATCAAAACTGGGGGCAGATACCATCGCAAGAATGTCGCCCGTCTTAATATCCATCACAATAGCAGAACCAGCATTATCTGCGAAAAGATCGTAAGCATATTGTTGTAATCTGTTATCTATTGTCAAAGTTATATCTTGCCCCGGAACAGACTCGTTTTCTTCCAAAATACGAACGGATCGTCCGGCCGCATTTACTTCTGTTTTCTTTGAACCCGGCTCACCCCGTAAAAAGATTTCCCGACTTTTTTCAATGCCGGCTCGTCCAATACGATAACCGGGCAAACTCAGTAAGGGATCATCTTTATCTTGTGCTTCTGAATCTAGAAACAAGGATACATAACCTGCTGTATGTGTTTCAATTTCTTTTTGAGGATAAAAACGAATCAACCCCTCTTCAATCTGAATTCCTGGTAAATCCGGCGCATTTAATTGCAATAAAACAACTTCTTTTGGAGTTAAATTATCTTTCACCCGCACTGGCATAAAAGCACGTTTATTTTTAATTTCCTTTAAAATACGTTCTTTTTCTTCATCCGCCAGCGAAACAAGCTTTGAAAAAGATTCTATCGCTTTTTTATAATCCGGAGATTGTTCTTTGATCAAAACTGCTTGAAAAGTTTTTTTATTTTCAGCCAATACAACACCATTCCTGTCATAAATACGACCTCTATCTGGTGTTATTAAACGTGTGGAAATACGATTTTTTTCCGCCAATAATAAAAACTTATCGCCCTGTAAAATTTGCAGGTAAAAAAGACGCATAATTAAAATAAAAATGATGAATAAAAAAAACGTGGCCAACGCTATCAGGCGCATTTGCATTGTATGGTTTTTTTCGTATTTCCAAACAACGCTCATGAAACCTCCTGAATTCTACGATTCAAAATCCCCAACACATAACAAAAAAGAGGATAAAACAAGCAAACAAATAAATATTGAACAAACCAAAAACCGGTTGAAACCCAAATCCCAGAAATAAGAAAAAACAGAAAAGCCCATATTATATCCGTACAAAAAAATAAAATAGCAAAAACACACCATAATTGACAAAAAACCATATTAATTAAATAACTTTGAAATAAATTGGCTATAAAAAATAAGAAAACATAACCAAATGTATTAAATCCAAAAGGAACAGATGTGATGGCATCTGAAATCAGACCTAGTAAAAAAACCAAAAAAACATTCAAAACTTTCGGATTAAAAACGGCAAAATAAAAAATAACACAACACACAAATGGAAAAGATTGATGATAATAAGGCATTAAATGAAAGGGAATTTGATTAAAAAAAATCAATAACATCCCCAACAAAAAAGGGGCAGAAAGGCATAGTATTTTTTCCAAAGAATAAGGCGCCGTCATTCATTCCCCTTCAATAAAGGCTTTGCCAAAGAAAAATCAACCAATCGAACAAAGAAAAGCTTTTCACCATTTTCAAAAAGATGAACGCGCGCTTCTCCCCCCTGCACATCATCGACAACACCAATCATCAAGCCAGATGGATAAACACCTATATATCCAGAAGTCATCACAACATCGCCAACAGAGACTGTTTCATTTTCATATAAAAATTGCAAATAAGGACGCGTCGTGTTATCGCCAATCAAAATAGCAGAAACTTTATTTTCTCCCACCCAAACAGGAACTCGGGACATATAATCAGTCAACGCCATGACTCGAGAATAATCTGGCATTACATCAACAACTCGAGCAAACATCCCTTTGCTGGAAAAAGCCAACATTCCCTTTACAACCCCTTGATTTTCACCAGCAGAAACAATGAAAGAGCGCGTAAAAGCCGATCCTTCATCCATCACTATTTCTGCCACTAAATGCCGTGTTTTTTTAGGCGGAACATAATTCAAAAGCCCTTTTAATTCTTCCTGTTCTGCCGATAGTTCCAAGGCCAAAGAACGCCATCTTAAAAGGTATTCATTTTCTTCCTTTAAGCGAACATTTTCTGAATAAGTCAATGACCAATTTTTAATATTGTCTACACCTTCATTCAACCAATAAACAGGTTTTGAAACAAATGAAACAATTGGATTAAAAAAAACAATAGCCCCTTGTTTAATACGCAATGCAACAGAGTTTCCCGTCATTGTTAACACAACAAAAATTAAAGCTAAAATCAGAAAAAGAACAGGGAAAAGACGCCAAAATTGAGCTTTTATTCGCTTCAATCGAAAAAGCTTTGATTCCATCTGACATCCCCTTGAAAAAATTTTTAATACATGCTGGTCAAGATATTTTCAAACTTTCCAACTTCTTCAACTGTGCGTCCTGTTCCCAAAGCCACACACTGCAGAGCATTTTCTGCTACAGAGACTGGCAAGCCCGTTGCATCACGCAAAACTTCATCTAAACGACGCAGAAGCGCACCACCTCCTGTCAACATAATCCCTTTATCCACGATATCAGAAGCCAGTTCTGGATCAGTGTGTTCCAAAGCCACTTTCACGGCTTCCACAATTTTACTGATAGGATCTGCTAAAGCTTCTGCTACTTGACGTTCAGTAATTTTAATTTCTTTTGGCACACCATGCATCAAATCACGCCCCTTTACAGGAATGACTTCCCCATCTCCACGGGTCGGAGCAACGGCAGAACCAATCAATTTTTTAATGCGCTCGGCAGTTGATTCACCAATCAACAAGTTATGATTACGACGAATATAAGAAACAATGGCTTCATCCATTTTATCGCCACCAACACGTTCAGAACGGGCATAAACAATGCCCCCCAAACTCATGACAGCCACTTCTGTCGTTCCACCACCGATATCAACAACCATACTACCAGAGGCTTCATGAACAGGAAGCCCTGCCCCAATTGCGGCAGCCATTGGTTCTTCAATCAAAAAGACCTTGCGTGCATGAGAGTTTTCGGCAGCTTCTTGAATTGCACGACGTTCTACGGCTGTTGAACCTGACGGCACGCAAATCACAATCAATGGGCGAGCAAAACCACGACGTTCCAAGGCTTTGGCAATAAACCGACGAATCATTTCTTCTGCCACGTCAAAGTCCGCAATCACGCCTTCACGCAACGGACGAATGGCTTGAATTTGTCCTGGTGTTTTCCCAAGCATCTGTTTCGCTTCATTTCCTACAGCAATCACTTGTTTTTTACCACGAGATTCAGCAATAGCCACCACAGAAGGTTCGCTTAAAACAACACCGCGTCCCTTAACATAAACAAGCGTATTTGCTGTTCCTAAATCAATCGCTAAGTCACAGGAAAAAACATTCATTAATTTTTTCAAACGAGAAAACATACCATCATCCTTTCAGTTAAGTTAACATATTAAGGATAGTCATACACCAATTTTGCAGGAAAAACAATCTTTTTTTTATAAAAATTTAATTTTTTTCTTTAGGTTCCCCTGAAAGACGTTTAATCACGCGATATAAGGTTTTAATTTCCGCCGAACTTAAAGCAGATTTAGTAAAAATATTTTTAAGATTTTGCTTCATTCTTTCTTTTTTATCTTTCCAAACAAAATAATTTTTATTTTCAAGATGTTCTACTAAAAAGTTTAAGAATAAAGTTAACTCTTTTTTAGAAGCAAGTTCCTGTTTTTGAGGGAGACTTTTTTCCTTTTTCAAGTTTTCTTGCCACCAACTCCACCCCACCAGCAAAACAGCTTGAGCTAAATTCAAAGAAGAATGAACTGGATTTAAAGGAATTGTCAACAAAGCATCTGCCATAATCAAGTCATCATTTTCCAAACCGGTTCTTTCCGGACCAAAAATAAGAGCAACTTTCCGTCCTTGAGAAATTTTACCATTAACGATTTGACTAGCCTTTTCTGTTGGATAAACTGGTTTATTTATTCCTCTCAATCGGGCAGTAGTAGCAACAACATAATGAACATCTGCAATCGCTTCATCCAACGAAGAATATACTTTGGCTTGTTCCAAAATAACCTGAGCTCCAGAAGAAGCAGAAACAGCTGATTTAGACAAATGATCTTCGCGAGGAGAAACCAAGCGCAACTCGGAAAGGCAACAATTCATCATCGAACGAGCCACCATCCCCATATTTTCAGCAAGTTGAGGCCGAACCAAAATAACTATCGGCGCCCTTGAATTCGAAAAAATTTTATATTTCATTACGATAATCAACAGAAACAGGCGCAGCCCCTATACTAGGACCTGATTCAGAAAGAGTTTGTATAAGATCAGAAATAGCATGCTTATCCACTTGATTAATTTCAGAAATTTCAGAACGAGAAACAAGCGGCACTTGAGCATTCATAATAATACTTTTAAATGTAGTAAAAGGTCTTTCATATGCTTCTGTCAACAAAGCATCCAGATCTTTATCTGCCACGCCATAGCTGACTTGTTTATTTTCCATTAAATTCTCTAATCTATTTGAATCTTTTTCAGAAAAGACAGCTGAAGAAATATTTATTTTTCCAGCTCTCATGCTTTGAGGATTTCTATCAATTTCATATAATCCTTGAACAATTTTTTTCATAATTTCCCTATCATGAAAAAGCTTTACGTCCAAAACCGGCAGTTCCTGTTCAAAAGAATCATTTCCAAACATCTCCCTAATAGAAACAGAGGTTTTAGGAACAGCAGTCTGAGCAAAAGACATATTAGAGAATAATAAGCAAGAGGCCAAGAAAAGTTTTTTCATTTTTCCCCCTCTTTTTTTAATTTAAGAAACCACCAAATGCACAAAGGAATCGAAATTAAATAACAAATCCCCATTAAGCTGAGAGTCCACCAAGTAAAAGTAAATAATCCAGCTAATAAAAAGATAAACACCAACATCAAGAAAGAAAGCATGTTTTTACTGATGTGTAGATGTTTTAAACAAAGTGTCGGAATCTTACTGGCCATCATAACACCGGCAAAAATAACAAAGCCTCCGGCGAAAGCACGACTGTGGAAAAATTCATTATCTGTAGCTAACCATAATACCAAGGGGAAAATGGCTAACCCTGCCCCAGCCGGTGCGGGAACCCCCATAAAAAAAGGCGTCCAATAAGAAGGCATTTTTTCATCCAAAAGGCTGTTAAAACGTGCCAAACGTGATGCGCAACACATAGCTAAAAACAAAACGATAACCCAATATACGCCTACAGCATCCGGCTTCATCGTAACGTCTTTTAAAGCTTCTATCCGCATTTCCGGATTCATACTCCACATATACATTAAAAAACCAGGTGCTACACCAAAGCTAACAAAATCAGATAAAGAATCCAATTCTGCCCCAAATCTGGAGGACACCCCCAAAAGCCGAGCTACTTTGCCATCCATAAAATCAAAAAGGCCTGCCAATATAATAAACATAACGGCCATCTTCCAATTGCCCCATAAGGACATATTGATGGATGAAACCCCAAATGCCAGAGCCATCATTGTAACAGCATTTGGAAAAATCGGACGTATTTTTATTTCTTTTTCTATCATTTTATTTCTCCTTTAAATGAGCCAAAACAGTTTCACCGGCAACCATAGTTTGCCCCAGTTTTACTTCTGGTTCAACACCCTTTGGCAAAAAAACATCCAAACGTGATCCAAAACGAATCATACCAAAAACTTCACCAGCTTTTAATTGTTGTCCTACATGCAACGGGCAATAGATTCGACGCGCCACTAAGCCTGCAATTTGTGTAAAGGCAATTTGCGTTCCTTTTTTGGTGGTCATCAGAATTTCTTGACGTTCATTATCTTCGCTATCCTTATCCGCCACGCTAACGAACTTTCCGGGGCGATAATAAAGCTTTGTAACTGTTCCTGTCACAGGAGCACGATTCACATGAACATTAAAAACACTCATAAAAATACTAACACGTGTCAAAGGTTCTTCTGGCATCCCTAAAGCTCTGGGAGGGACGACAGCCTTAATATTGCTGACAATCCCATCTGCCGGTGCCAACACCAAGCCCTCCCCTTCTGGTGGAATACGCGTTGGATTGCGAAAAAAATAATACACAAAAGCAAGAGCCGGCAAGCCAATAATCAAAAAGAAACGGGATAATATCCCTAAAATCAAAATAATAGCCACAGCCACACCGATAATTTTGACGCCTTCTGGATGAACGGGCGGCAACAAATATCTTTGCCAAGATAAATCGACATCTTCTGGATTTGTTTTACGTTTTCTTCTCAAGATTTTTTTCATAGTATCCTCCTTTGATTTGCTCAGGCTAGCCGATTTTTTCACAAAATGCAACAGATTTTTAAAAAAGAATAATTTTATATTGACATCCCCATAAAAATATTCTAATCTAAAATCGCTTTGTGGCTTTGCCTGCAAAGTCGGACATGAACAATCCGCTTTTGCGATAAAACCGCCTGAAAGGGCGGACTACCACTGAATATATTGAATAAGTGGTTCTGCTTTATCGCACAGTTGTTCAACGTCCGTCCACTTTTGAAAAAAAGTGGAATTTTTCATTGAAAAGGAGGTTGAAATGGAATCTGGTCGGAGTTTAGTTGAAATGCTGGGGGTACTGGCGATCATGGGGATACTTAGCATTGGAGGAATGGCTATGTATTCTTCAGCTATGACCAAACATCGCGCCAACACC
>JAGCFA010000032.1 GCA_017650375.1 Alphaproteobacteria bacterium
AAGGAGTCTTGCATGATTTTAACCCCGACACTTTCTGCCTATCGTTTTCCATTTGCCTATGTTGCTTTTGGTGGAAATGCCACCCATTGGTGGACCCGTTTTTTAAAAAAAGGATTCTATCATTGCTTCTTAATTATGGGAAATGGTTTTGATTGGATTTTAATTGACCCCATCTGGAACTACACCGATTTAATTTTTATTCGCAACCAAAATTTACCCCATATTATAAAAGAAAAAGGATATCGTTTGTTGCGCACAACCCCGCATCTAAACCTCACCAAAAAAGGTCATTTTCGGCCACTTACCTGCGTAGAAATTGTGAAACGTTTTTTGGGGATTTCTAACCCTAAAATTTGGACACCTTATCAACTATTTCAGTTTATTTTATCAAAAAAAGGAAAATAATCCTTGACTTTTGATTTTTTTTGTGCTATAATGTATTTCAGTTAAAACCCAGAACTGTATCTAAAGAGTCTTTTTATTATAAAAGGACTCTTTTTTTCAATTATGAGTTGTATTTTTGTTCAACCTTCTAGGAGAATTTTGATGACAGATATTCAATCCCTTTATCGTGACTACCAAAAAGCTTTGGCTGTTCGGGCCAATTGGGAAAGCAGTTGGCAAGAATGTTATGCCTATGCACTACCTCAACGTGAAACCGTTTTTTCAACTGGCTCCAGTAAAATCAGCAATTTGTTTGACGCCACGGCGCCTGATGCTACGGATCAACTGGCCGCCCTCATGTTATCCGAACTAACGCCTCCATGGATGCGTTGGTTCAGTTTAAGTACCGGCACAGAATTATCCACGGGCGAAAAAGAAGCTTGCGCCCCCACGTTAGAAAAAATTTCAGCCACCCTTCAAAATCATTTTGACCGATCCAACTTTGCAACCGAAATCCATCAATGTTATTTGGATTTGATTACAGCAGGGACGGCTTGCTTGATGTTTGAAGAAGCGCCCATTGGGGCAAGTTCTGCCTTTCGCTTTACCGCAATCCCTTTAAACGAACTGTGTTTAAGTGAAGGCCCCACAGGTAAATTAGATAAAGTCTTTCGGTGTTTTTCTTTAAGCCGAGCAGAATTTGAAGACCGATTCGGTGCTAAATACCTAAATGAAGATAAAGAGGATGAAACACCGATTCAGGTGATTGAAGCGATTCTACCCAAATCCAGTGGAAGTTATCTCTATATCGCCTTTATTGACCCCAATTGCCAGCAAATCGCCGCGAAAAATCAGGATTTCCCTTTCGTCCTGAAAGAGGCCACCTACACCACTTCACCCTTTATCGCGTTTCGCTGGTTGAAAGCCCCGGGGGAAGTCTATGGCCGTTCCCCTGTCATGAAAGCGTTGCCGGATATTAAAACCGCCAACAAGGTTGTGGAATTAATCTTGAAAAACGCCACAATCGCCGTGACAGGTATCTGGTTGGCCGAAGATGATGGTATTTTAAACCCTGCCAACATCAACTTGACCCCGGGTGCGATTATTCCAAAAGCAGTGGGATCTAAGGGGCTGACCCCGTTGGAAGCCCCAGGCAAATTTGATGTGTCGCAGTTGGTGATTAAAGACCTGCGTGAACACATCCGCCACGCCTTATTGGGCGATAAGTTGGGAACCGTCTGTGATGATATGAAAATGACGGCCACAGAAGTATTAGAACGCTCTGACGAAATGATTCGGATTTTGGGTGCAACCTATGGTAGATTACAATCAGAATTGTTAATGCCGTTGATTGAACGAGCAACCGCACTTTTGCGCAAACGCGGTGAAATCCCCGAAATCTTTATTGACGGACGACTCTTAAATGTCAGTTATAAATCGCCCAGAGCAGAAACACAAAATCGTAAAGATGCGCAAAATGCCCTGCAATGGCTGACATCGGTTGCCAGCCTTGGGCAAGAAGCAAGCGCCGTCTTAAATGTCCCCGAAATCATGAAGTGGTTAGCGGATAAATTAGGGCTTCCTGCCAACTTTATGGTGGAAACACCTGTTCCACAAATTCCTTTAAAGGAAAACGCATGAAGGAAGTGCAACATGCGATGGTGCGCCTGATGAATACCGCTGACGGGAAAAAGGTTTTAGAACACCTAAAATCCCGCACCTTAAATCGCATACTAGCCCCTGATGCCACAACGCAAGAGCTGTGGTATTTGGAAGGCCAGCGCGCCATGATTGCCTATTTGGATAACTTAATCGAACAAGGGAAAAAAGAATAAGGAGAAAAAATGACCCTACAAAAAAACTTGATTGAAAACGAAAATGAAACCCCCGCCATCCCAGAAAAATTTTTGGATAAAGACGGAAATCTAAATATCAATGATTTAGCCAAATCCTATGTGGCTTTGGAAAAGAAACTGGGTGCCCCAAAAGAAGGAATCCCAGCGGATGCCAAAGGATACAAAATCAATTTAAAAAATCCGTTGTTAGTGGTGGATGATAAAATCAATGAACGCCTGTTCGCTTTGGGCCTTACCAATGAACAAGTACAGGGCGTTTATGATATCGCAGCCGACACTTTAATTCCCCAAATTCAAGCCATGACAGAGCAATTAGCCGCCGATAAAGAACTACAGGAATTAGAAAAAGAATTTGGTGGTGCAGAACGCTTTAATGAAATTGCTCGTCAGCTTTCCGCTTGGGGTGAAAAGAATTTAGATAGCAATACTTTCAACACTTTGGCCACATCCAAAGATGGTATTATGACGCTTTACCGCATGATGCAGGAAAAGCAAGAAGCCCCGATGATAGAGGGCAAAAGCGCCTTAAATACCAAAGATGATGAAATAACCTTACGCCGACTGATGCAAGATCCAAAATATTGGAAACAACAAGATCCTGAATTGGTCCAGCGTGTGGAAAGAGGATTCCGCCGTCTATACGGCTAATCTTTCCACCGGCGGATAAACCATATGGTCCCGCAAAAGTCCCCCTTTTTCAAAAGGCGAAGCAATTCACAACCTTTTAAAAGGATTTAGTTTAAACTTAACTTTTAACAAGGAGAAAATTATGACTGTTTCAACAGCTATTGATGCTGCATTTATTAAACACTTTGAAGCTGATGTGCATACCGCCTATCAGCAACAAGGATCCAAATTGCGCTCCACCGTTCGTTTTAAAGACAATGTGAACGGTGCCAGCACAACCTTCCAAGTAATCGGTACTCAAACCGCCAACCAAAAATCCCGTAACGCTCAATTGACACCTGCCGCCGTCACACATGCTCCTGTGGAATGCACTTTGGCCGACTGGTATGCCGGACAATGGGTAGATAAATTGGATGAATTAAAGGTTGGACATGATGAACGCAAAGTTTTGGCCACCGCAGGCGCTTATGCCTTAGGTCGCAAAACAGATGCCCTGATCATTTCTGCTTTAGGCAACGGCACACAAACAGCCGGCACAGATTCTGAAGCCCTTACAAAAGAACGTATTTTAACGGCTTTCAAAACCTTGAACACCAATGATGTTCCTGATGATGGCGAACGTTATGCCTTGGTAGGTCCTGCCCAGTGGAACCAACTCTTAAGCTTGGAAGAATTTTCCAATGCCAACTATGTGGGCGATGAACATCCATTATTGTCTGGTTCCGAATCCCGCAAATGGATGGGGATTAACTGGATTATGCATACAGGATTGCCCACTTCCGGTTCAGGAGAAAGTGCTAAAACAACCTGCTTTATTTATCATAAATCAGCCATCGGTTTGGCCGCTGGTCAAGATATCGTCACCGACATTACATGGCACGGTGATTACGCCGCCCACTATGTCAACAATATGATGAGCCAAGGTGCTTGTTTGATTGATGACAAAGGTGTTGTTAAGATGGTATGCTTGGATATTCCACCAGAACCCGTAGCCGACGATTCATAAATTTTTTTATACACCCCGAACCGACCTCACTTGAGGTCGGTTTTTTCTATTTTACCGAAAGGATTTTAAATGAGCGATACAGCCATTACACTTTGTTCAAAAGCGCTGATCAAAATCGGTGCCAAAAGTATTACTTCCTTTAAAGAAGAAACCGCCGAAGCCGAAGTCGCCAATCAGCTCTATGAACCCACACTTCAAAATTTATTGGCCTCTTATCCATGGCGTTTTGCCCTGACACAAAAAACTTTGGCACGTTTGACAGAAACCCCCGTTTCTGATTATCAGTATGCCTATCAACTGCCAAATGATTGCGTACGCGTTTTGTCGGCCGGACAAAACACCAGAAGCTCTGGCCTTAACTATAAAATTGTGGGGCAAAAACTTTATACCAATGCTGACACTGCCCTTTTGAATTACATCAAAAGACCCGAAGAAACTACTTTCCCCGCCTTTTTTGTGGATGCTTTGGTTGGTAAATTAGCAGCCGAATTTTGTCTGCCTTTAACCGAAAGTACGACCCGAACAGACTATGTTAAAAAGATGGCAGAAACCAGTATCTCCACAGCCCGTTTAGTGGATTCCCAACAAAATATCAATTCTACTTTTCAGGATTTTTCTTTAATTGAGGTACGCGGATGACAAACTTATTTACCACCAAAACCAACTTTACCGCAGGCGAATTATCCCAAGATTTATTGGGGCGAGCCGATTTAAATGCCTATGCCAATGGGGCGTTAAAACTGGAAAATGTTTTTATTGAACCCACAGGGGGAATTCATCGCCGGCCAGGCCTTCAATACCTGCAAACCTTGAGCGGAAAAACACGCCTGATGAGTTATGAACAAGATAGTGAGCATACCTATCTGTTCTTAATTGCAAACGAACAAACAAAAATTTATCAAAATGAAACCTTGGTGGCAACCCTTTCAACCCCTTGGACAACCGCTCAGTTGGATAAACTCGCCTGGTGCGCTTTGTCCGATGGGATTATTGTAGTGCATGAGAATGTGCAACCTTATCGTTTCACCTTATCAGATAGTACTTGGAGTGGGGCCAATTTTACCTTTTTAACAGCTGAAAGCTACCTGCATCAACCCTACCATCGCTTTGTGGCTGATAATATCACGATGGCTTCCTCTGGTTGTGGTGGTACAGTTACTTTAACCACCAGCGGGAATGTTTTTAAGGCTTCTCACATCGGAAAACAATTTAAATTGGCCGATGGTTATGTGCAAATTAGTGCTGTCACCAATGCGACAACAGCGACAGCAACCGTCCTTAAGAAACTGATGGAAGGCGATGATATTGCAGATTCCACAGCTCTGTCTGCTACTCGTTACTGGGGGGAACCCGCCCTTTGTAGCGAACACGGATGGCCAGCCACCGTTACCACTTATCAATCTAGATTAGTGTTCGGTGGATCCAAGGAACTGCCCAATACACTGTGGTTCAGTCAGACAGAAGACATTTCCAATTTTGAAGAAGGAACAGCGCTGGATTCAGAGGCTATTACCTTTTCATTGATGTCAGATCAGGCCAACAAGATTTGCGCTTTGTTTGCCGGACGGCATTTGCAAGTATTCACAACCAGCGCCGAATGGATGGTGACAGGGGATCCGTTAACCCCAACCAGCATTCAACTGAAACGCCAAACCCAAGTGGGGTCTTGCGATAGTCGTTTTATTCCCCCTGTGGGAATTGATGGCGCCACCATTTTTGCCGCGGCGAACGGTAAGGAAATTCGTGAATTTTTGTTTTCTGATTTGGAAGGCATTTATCAAGCAACGGACTTATCCCTTTTGGCCCACCATCTGATTGATACACCCGTGGATATGGCGTATGATAAGTATCTGCGCCAAGCCTATGTTGTGATGCAAGATGGGACTTTGTCAGTGCTCACCAGTTTTCGCGCTGAAGATATGCAAAGTTGGACACGACAAACCACGACGGGCGCTTTCCAAAATGTCGCCATCTGTGGTGGAAATGCATATTTTATTGTGAAAAATAATGATACTTATTATTTAGAAAAATTCAATGAATCTATCCACACGGATATGGCCTTTTTGATGAGCGAGGAAACACCTACTGATACATGGACAGGCCTTAGCGTCTTGGAAAATAAAAAAGTCCAAATCGTGGCTGATGGGCGTGTACAGGACACTCAAACAGTGGAAGAAGGTACCATTACTTTATTGACAAGCGCCAATGAAGTAGAAGTGGGCCTGCCCTTTACACATATTGTGGCCCCTTTGCCCCCCATGGTTGGCGCGAATAACGGAGCAGCGCCTGTGGCCAATGCCCGCTTTATTCGAGGCGTTTTCCGTGTGGTGGACACCCAAAGCGTTGAAATTGATACAGGATCGGGTGTGCATCAAGAATTAGTCCCAAATTTAGCCAACTATCAAATGGATAGCACCCCCAAAAAATATACATTAGATTTGGTGGTAAGAGGTTTGGGATGGCGACGCAATCCCAAAAGCCCTTTGTGGCAAATTGAAGGAACATTGCCCGTAGATTTTAACCTGATTTCTGTTACCAGTGATATTAAAATAGGAGGATAAAAATGGAAGTAGCTATTGTTGCCAGTATTGCCAGTTCTTTGGCAACGGCATATTATACAAAAGTCAATTCTGATCAACAAAAAAAGGCCATCAAAAAAGCCAACCGAACAGCGGCTGAAAACGCTCGCTTACAAGATGAACAAGCCAAATTAGCTTTGGTCGAACAACAAAGAAAAAATCGAAATTTACTTCGTCAACAACAAGCAGCCTATAAAGCCAATTTAGGTGCGTTGGGGACAACCAATAAATCTGGCACGGGTCAAACCTATCTAAACGCCCTGCAACGTGAACATGATATTGAGGATAAATATTTGCTGAATCAAGCTAAAATTTCTTCTGAAGCATTGCTGAATAGTTTAGGGAATACAACAAGTACTAATTTGTTGCGTTTAAATTCCTTGAACGCCGAAAGTAAATTGAATTCTTTAAATTCTTTGGGAAATATCACGGGTAGTTTAAGCAGGACGATGATCAAATGAGTATTGATGTAGGAAAGGAACTTATCCCTGCCCTACAAAAAGCCCTGAACGATTATTTGGAATTTTCCAACAACACTGCCCCTGATGAGGCAAAGGAATTTAATGCCTATCAGGGGGCGTGTAAATCCGCCCTTCTGCACATTGCTCTGTTGGTGAAACTCACCCAAAACCAGTCCCAAGAAGAATCGATTATCCCTGATTTAAGTGCCCTGTTGGAACAGGCCAAAAAGGAGTTGAATGAAAATGACTTTTCTGGAATTTCTTTGGATTTGGGATAAAATAAATGGATTGAAATTGCCTAAACACCATAAAAAAATCGGGCAATTTTTGGAAAATTTGTTTCATTCGCCTGATCGTCGAAAAGGCTTGTTGATGGCCTTTCGTAATTCCGGAAAATCCACACTAGTTGGCCTATTTTGTGCATGGGTACTTCTTAAAAATCCAAACTTGCGCGTGTTGGTGGTATCAGCGGACCATGGACTTGCCAAAAAGATGGTGGCGCACACAAAGCATGTGATTGAACACCATTTGGCCTGTTATGGCATGAAGCCCAATAAAGCAGAAGAATGGGCCAGTGATCGCTTTACGATTCGCCGATTCCAAGTGGGGCGTGATCCATCCATGCTAGCCAGAGGTTTGAACGCTAATATGACAGGATGCCGCGCTGACATCATTTTATGTGATGATGTGGAAGTACCAAAGACCTGTAATAATTCCTTAAAACGCAAGGATTTACGCACGAAGCTCAGCGAACTAGATTACATTCTGACCCCAGGAGGCATGATGCTGTTTATCGGCACCCCCCATGCTGAAGACACAATTTATCAGCCAAAAGAAGGATGGCAGTTGTTAAAACTCCCTTTGCTAGACCAACGGGGGGAATCAGCATGGCCAGAACGCTTTACCCCAAAAAAGATTGCCGAAATCCGTCACGCCACAAGCCCCAGTAAGTTTGCCAGCCAAATGTTATTAGAGGCGGTTAAATATGAAGAAAGCCGGTTGGATAAAAAGCATCTTAAAATCTATGATACCCCACTTTCTTATTTGGAAGCTAACGGATATGGGATTTTGAAAATCGGTGAAGTGAAAATGGTGTCCGCCAGTTGTTGGTGGGATCCTGCCTTTGGTAAGGTGGATGGGGATGCTAGCGTAATTGCAGTTGTCTTTACGGGCGAAGATGGGAATTATTATCTGCACGCCCTTAAATACCTGCAAGTGCCAGAATCAGAAGAAGCCACCCATTGGCAATGCAGTCAAGTTGCCGATTTTATTTGGGATAATTATTTGCCAATTGTGCATTTGGAAACAAATGGTATTGGTCGGTTTTTACCAGCGCTCCTGCGCCAAGAATTAGCCCGCAGACGCATAGGATGTGCGGTAATGGAAGAATCTTCCCACCAAAATAAGGCAGAGCGCATTTTGGGGGCATTGGAAGTTCCCTTGCTGAATGGATCGCTTTATGTGCATGGATCCGTTATGCAAACTTCATTTCCTGACGAAATGCAGGATTTTAATGCTTCGGGGCGCACGCACGATGACGCTTTGGACGCTGTGGCAGGGTGTTTGTTGTCTGAGCCCGTACGCCTGTCTCAACATTTTTCTTTTAACCGAAATCGCCCTTTGTGGCGGTAGCAAAGGAGAATCAAATGGATGAATTAGAAATTTTTGCCAAGACCCTTTATGGTGAAGCCAGAGGGGAATCCTTAGCTGGAATTGAAGCCGTGGCCAATGTGATTTTAAACAGGCACAAAATAGCGATGCACAATCATTGTACCTGGTGGGGAAAAACAATTACAGAAATTTGTTTAAAACCCCAGCAATTTTCATGTTGGAACCCCACGGACCCCAACTTTAAAATCTTGCAGCGGGATTTATCAGATGATAAAGTTTATCAAATTTGCAAAAGGGTGGCCTTGCGTGCCTTACACGGGAATTTAATTGATAATACCCACAGTGCGACCCATTATCATGCCATTCAAATCAACCCCTATTGGGCACGGGGCATTGTGCCATCGGCTTATATCGGGAATCATTTATTTTACATTTTAAACTGAAAGAACAACTATGCCAAATAATATATCCTTGGAAATCGGTCGGCTGATGGCTTTGGCCGATTCACAACAAAAGCAATTGGTGGAAATTAAAAAGCAAGTTTCGGATTTATGTACCCAAATTTCAAGCGTTCATACAGAACTTCTGAACTTCATGGGGAATGTGCAAAATAAAAGTACCTGTCAGGCTATTCACGATAAATTGCAACAGGAATTTGTCTTACGCCGTGAAATTGCCCCCATCCGATCATTGACAGGGGCCATTGCCCTTACCACTGCTACAGCCATTTCAATTGCTTTACTCAACCTTATTTTAAAATAGGAGAAAACCATGAACCAAAATATAGAAAAAGTTATTGAATTGCGTTATTAGCAATGAAATTAGTTTTTCTTATTTTGATGCATTGAGTCCATTCACTAACATAAACAACAAAGGAGAAAAAATGACCTTTATTATTACTTACTTTAATGATATTTTAATTGCCTTAACATCCATTATAACTGGTGCCAGCGCTATCAGTGCTTTGACCCCCACCACCAAAGATGATGCCTTTTGGAGTAAAGTCAAAAAAGTTTTGAACTTTTGCGCCTTGAATGTGGGAAATGCAAAACCCTTAGCCGCCTAACCCCATACCACTGACCATTTGGTTTTGCATATCGAAGGTCGCCCATACAACCCAACCAATCACAGCGGCAATCGCTAAAATAGCAATTCCGTTCAAAATGGCGGCCTTCTTTTCAATATCTCTTAATGAAGATTCTAGCCACCCGTTTGCCAAGTTTTCCAGAGCTTCTTGGAAACTATCCAATTCAGCATAAATACGTAAATCACCTATCACTTCTTCATCTGGAAATCCCAAATGTGTATGATATAAGGCTTCCCCTAAGTTATCACCATTATTAATAAATAACAAAGTTCTGTTCAATCTATACTTCAGATACGGGGTTGCCTCATTTCCCATTAATGAACGCACAGCACGTGATACAGGCATCCCAGCGCGCACCAGGGCAGATAAAGCCAACAGCCAGCTGACACCGATAAATGTACGATAAATAGACCATGGCGGCATTTTATCGGCTACAGCACGACTTGTTCCTTTCCAGTAAGGGAAACTGATTAGCACAATAGTCACAATACACGGAAAAACAGAAAACAGCAAAATAGGATGATTGTCCACAAAAATAGACATATCCACCAAACTGGCCGCAACACCTCGCCATGTTAAATCAGGAACAGCTTCTTTCATCGGTGGAACCATGAATTTTGCAACAGCCCAAATCAACACTGACACCATACATAACAAAAAGATCGGGTAAGCCACTGCACCCCATACCAATCCGCGCATTTTATTCATCCCTTCAACCACACGAACCGTATTTTGCAGGGCGATTTCCAAATTAGACACATCCCCGACTGATAGCAACAACAACTCAGTGGAAGGAGCCCATCCTCTTAGTGCTTCAGAAAAAGTACTCCCGTTTCGGATTTCTGTCATCCATGAAGAAATAGCCAATGCCATAGTATCTGATGGATTTTTCCCGTCTTTAGAAGCGATTTGATAAAGACGCTCCAATGCATCCATTAAGGAAAATCGGTTCTTTAAAAGTGCGGCCAATTTACGATACATTTCCAAACGATCTTCTGCCTGAAAACGTACCATCACATGGGCATAAAAATTATTGAGCGTATCAACCAAATTTGTATTTCTATTAACCTTCCCCATCTTTCTTCTCCTTTACATGGCCGCTTCTTTATTCAAAAGTCCAGTCCAACGTTCTACTTCTTCTATATCTAAAATACCACTGAACAGGCGTTCAACTGCGGCTTCCCGCAAGGTTCGCCCATTTAAATCCCGAATCCAATAATTCATGGCTTTTTGTGATTCTCCCTTCAGCATAAAATCCAAATAAGTCGCGTCAGGTAAAATAAATTCAGCCACCGCCATTCGACCACTGACCCCATGAAAATCGCATTCTGCACATCCTGGTCCTCTTAAATATGCATGTTCCAAACCAATGTCTCCATAGGCTTCCCTCAAACGTTTTACAGCCGGATTATTCAGCTGAGTCTTGGCCGCAATCCGACAATAAGGACACACTTTTCTGAATAAACGTTGTGCCAACATACCACGAATAATAGACGGATCCTGTAATTTAAAATTTTCCACGCCGATATCACGTAACCGCAATAAAACAGCAGCGGCCGTATTAGCGTGCAATGTTGACCATACGTTGTGTCCAGACAAAGCCCCACGGAATGCCAAGTCGGCAGCTGATAGTGTACGAATTTCCCCGATCATCAAGGAATCCGGGTCAGAACGCAAAGCGGCAGATAATGCTTTTGTAAATTCTCGATCCTTCGTTTCTTCCACTCCAGCATTCGTCACGGGCATCTGGCGCGCTCCGGGAATCGGATATTCTGGCGGATCTTCCACCGTAATTAAGTTTGTTTCATAGTTGCGTTCTTGCAACATAGCAATCATATTTCGTTGTAATGTCGTTGATTTTCCAGATCCTGTCGGTCCAGAAACAATCACAATTCCTGTCGGAATAGAACGCAAATACCTGAAAATATCCATTTCATAGTCTCCATATCCCAAACTACGTAAGGATTCTTCCCCTGGTACAGAATTTTCATCTGCATATAAGACACGAATAACCACATAACGAGAGCCAAAGGCAATCGGGTTAAATTGTAAACGCAAACCTAACACATTCTTTGGTAACACCAAACGCCCACCGGAACCACGCAAAGGAGTACGCCCTAATTTCTGCGCAGCCTGATATTCATTTTGAGCATAGTTTGCATCTGAAATATCTGATGATGCAAAGGCTGCACGTACAAAACTTTCCCCCCACTCTTTATTGTATTCCATTTCCGTTTGCATCAAACCATTTGAACGAAACATAACTGTTGTATGGTCTGCCACAACAATATGAATATCAGAAACGTGATTGATGGCCGCCCGAGAAATAACCGTCACAAAGTCTCGTTGCATACGAGTTTGACGTTGCGATTCATCATCTGAAGCAACAACAGTTGCGTTGTGCAATTGAAGAGCATAGCTATAAATATCAACCAAAACCTGAGCTGTTACATATTCAGCTTGTCCGATTTGCAAACGCCTTTTTTTAGCCAGATATTCAAAACCTAAAACACGTCCATCATACTTATGATCTTCTGCAACAAACAAACGTCCGTTGGAAAATAACGCCAACATTGCACGTGTTTCTTCATTAACCGGAAATGATCCTGTTTCCCCCGTTACACATTCGTTTCCGTTGGAAAATAAGTCTTTTAAAAATTGTTGTGAACCGTAATCTTTATTGTCATAATCAGGGGTAGCATAAGTGGAAGTATTTTCCGTTGATTCATTGGGGACTTCATCCCCTTTAAAATTCGGATCTTCTTCTACTGTCAATTTTGTTTCAGCTGTAATTTGTTCTGGCTGAACTGTTTTTTCTTCTTGGGCAGGTGGTTCATCTTTATATTCTTTTAAGGTACTTAAAGAATCTTCCAATTTTGATTGGGGGGCCAAAATCTGACTGGCGTTCATGATGCCTGAAGGCATCTCTTGTTCATCCTCTGTCAAGACAGTCCCCCCAGACAGAGTATCAGCCTCTGCCTGTTGATTTTGCAAAGAGATGTCCTTCTGCTCATCCATTCCAAATACCTACTCTTTAAACGGAGGGAAATCTGATAATATATTCAATCCCTTTTCTGTCCATAATAACCGTATCGAAAGAAACGCTGGTAATAACTTCTCCGTTTAATGTATCACCCACTTTGACTGTTGAAATTTCATCTGTTTCCAAATTTTTTACCCGCGCTGTTAAATTCCCGCGTGTTCCTTTCACATCAACCAAAGCATAGCGAACTTCTTCTTCAACAGGTTCAATTTCTTCATTTTCTCCCTGTTCTACCAATGTCTCTACCTCTTTTTCCTTTTCTTTTTCTGCATCACGAGCAGCCTTTTCTCCTTCTAACTGAGCTTTTAACGCCTCTGTTTCTGCCATTTGATTTTTGATATCTTCAGCTTCTTGGCGTTCTTTTTCTGCTTCTTGGCGCAATTTTTCCTGTTCTTGCCACCATTGAATACGCTCACGTACCAGCTTTTCACGCTGTTCAATCTCCGTTAAACGGGCTTGACGGTATTGAGCTCTAGCAGCTTCCAAACTATTTTTAGCATTTTGCTTTCTGTTTTGGAGTTCCAAATAAGCGGCATCTCTTTCCAATTCTGCCATTTCTTGGAAAATTTCAGGGGTTAAACGCCCTAACAATTTTTCACTGGGCAAATCATTCACAGAAACTGATTCTGCCATAGGTTGAGGACCTGGCATATTTGTTTCATAAATCCCTGGTAAAGGTGCTAATTCCAAAGAATCCAAGGAAGAACGAGCAGGGAAATCAACCGGTTTACGCTGATTCGTACCAGTCATTACGTCTGACAATGAATTTTCCATTCCTGCTTCAACACCCAAACCTGGCAAGGTTTGCCCTTGTGCCCCCGTTCCTAAAAATAATGCCATTAAAAGAGCACTGGTAATAATATATTTATTTTGCATAAATTCTCCCTTCATATGTCCAAGAGTTTCCACTTCCACCTGGGGTATATTGCACTCTGAGCATTTCTACCCCAGAAAATTTATTGAAAAAGTTTACTAATTCAAACGGCGAATAAGATGTCGATATGGTAAATGGGTAATAAATATAGGTTTTTTGATTCGAAGGCTTTGTGCCATCCGGTCTACTGGGCGGATCCAATAAAGTTTGTCTGGAAGAAACTACCAAGCCACTAAAATTCGTCGCTTGCTTAATCTCCTTTAAATCAGCTTCCAGTTTATCTGCTGTCAGTAACGGAACCGACGCTACCAACGGAATTTTAGCAAATTTCCAATTTCCTGTAGCACTATCCCCAGATGCAGATACAGTTATCTGCATATTTTCTAACTGATATTCATCCAACCCCATATTCATAACGTTTAAACGTCCTTCTTGAATATTGGTCAAACGCCATGAAGTATTTGCCCCTTTAGGAGTACATTCAATGGTTCCCATCGTCCATCCGGGAATAACAATAGAACGAATCTGGTAAGCACTCACCCAGCATTGATTTAAAAAGACTTTAAAATCAACAACATTTTCCCAAGGTTTTGGTTTTTCTGGTTCAGGACGCATCGGTGCCAAGTTCGTTGGTTCCTGCACGACATGGATCTTTTCTGGTGGAAACACATTCTTCCACAGTGCAATCAACGAATAAACCAACCACACAACAATGGCAATAATAATAATTGCAATAAACAGTAAGAATTTTGTCCGTCGTACTGCATTAATCGGTTGCAACCGAATTTTCCGTGCTTTCGGTAAAATAGCGCTTAAATCTTTTGTTTCTGTTCCTTCAACCTGCCATTCACGAGGAACAATTCGCACCCCCCAATCTGGCACTGCCATCATTGATGCATAAGCCCGTTTAGCTTCTTCTTCATTAGAAAAAACAACATCTTCTTCAGCCAGAATCAAGTCATTTCGGACTGCAATTAACCACCATCCTTCATCGACACGGAACACCCCACACATAGAAGATTGATCCGCATATACAGATGCAACCGCCGCAGCCAATGAAGGCATCCCATCACGATGTTCTAACTCTGTCCGACCAATACCGTATTGAGGTGTTGCAGCAGGACGCAAACAATATAAATCTGCCCCCATTTCACTTTCGGCTGTTTCGCGCACTTCTAAGATCGGGTCGTCCAGATTCTGAAGGGGTTGCCAAATCAATCCCACCGCATAATGTTGACCATCTACGGTTACCACCCCGGTTGAAGATCTCAACCGGGTTTGTTCTGGTTTCCCTGAGGGCATAGGAATCGATTCGTCCATTTTTGCTCCTTAATAATCTCTCATTAATGCTTCAGGTGTCAGCGGTGATTGCAACACTTCCGGTGTTATCGTGACAACCAACACTTCGCGTTCTGTCGTGTTATAGGCATTGCCACCTAACAATCCTAATTGGGCTTTACCGATACCAGAAGACATAGCGTTTTCTTTTTCCCGTTCAAAACCTGTCAACACCAAGGTTTGTCCTGAGCGCATTGCAATTTCTTGCACAAAACCACGCATACCCATTTTCGGTAATTTAATTGTTTTGGCTTCAGATTCGGATTCAGATTCAGAACTGGAACCAGAATCAGTATCACCACCTGATGCAGATTGCATATCCAACAATTCTGTATAGGACAGGTTAAACAACAAAATCAAACGACCATGATCCAAAATTCTGGGTAAGACTTCCATTGTAAAGCCGTAATTCAATGTATCTACATCGAAATCCACGTCCGTTGAAGTATCCCCATCGCTGGTTGTTTTAGAAACCGTCACCTGCTTCACATAGTTTTCCGAAGTAGAAATATTCACAGGAGCTACTTTGTTATTCAAGGTCGTTACGGAAGCGCTGGTGACCAAACGTGTTTTTCCTTGAGATGACAATGCATCAATAACCGCTTGTGTTCCGCTCCATTTTCCTGGTTTCAATAAGGTCATATTTAAAGTACCACCACCAACGGCACCTTCAACTGCTGAAAAAGCTGTATCAAATCCTGAAGTTATTCTGGATCCTTTGAAAGCAGCATTCAGATTTAATCCATAGTTATCTGTTTTGTTCAAGTTAACAATCATCAACTGAACAGTCACAGCCACTTGTCGTGAAAGTTTTTCATTCCAATTAGCCACATATGCAGCTACTTTACTTACAATATGAGGGCTGGCGGTTATTGTGATTGTTCCTGCTACACGGCTGAATGATAATTTGCCGTTATTGCCAACCACTTGTTTCACACCTTCTTCAATGCTTTCCCATACTTTCAAGTCTGTATTGACAGATAAGTTAGAAGTAGCGTTTCCACCACCGCCTTCAGCCATTGTCGCCCCTGTCATACTGGCAGTAAAGGTACTGTCTGTCGGCAAAGCATACACTGTAAAGACACGTGTTTCTTGTGTATAGAAAGTAATAACATCATCTTTATAACGCCAGTACAAGCCATATCGATTAGATAAATAATCCAACAAACCACTGAGTTTGCCCGCATATTTAACAGCAACTGTTTCTTCAGGAACAGCATTTTCAGCTCTCAAATCATCCAACCGAATGGTAAGTCCTGTCATTTCGGAAATTTCCTGCATAATGTCGGGCAGGGTTGCTTCTTCAGAAATCGACATTGTGATTCCATCTTCTTTTTCAACCCAGGATGGCAACGATTCACCCTTGGTAATTTTAGTACTGCTGGCACCCAACCAAATGTCATTTTGTACCCGAACAGTATCTATAGGTTCTGGCAAGTCAGGCATTTCAGCTATTTCGCTGTATTCTTCAACACGTGCCAAGGTTGTTTCGATCCGTTGATCTGTTTCGGCAACATACTTATTACAGGAAGCCAAAACAAAGCATCCCGCCAACAAAGCCAAACTTAAATTTTTAATGCGCATTTTCATCCTCCTGTACACTGACGACTAACACACGATTCCCTTTATAGAAAGTTCCGATAGGGGCAGGAACAGCCCGGGCAAATGTCCGGATGATAGCACTGGCCACTTCGGTAAATGTTCCACGGAACACAACCCCTGCTTCTAATTTATAATCTCTATCCAATTTCCAAACGACAGTCCAACCGGATACTTCCCCCCATTGGATCAATAAAGATTTTAACGTTTCACCTTGCGCAGCTTCCCAATCGTGAACTCTATCTCCGTAATCCACTTTATCAGCCAACGTTTTTTCAACCCAAACAGCCCCCGTTTTTTCGCTTTCTAACCGCTCAATACGACGTTTTGTTTCTTGATATCCGTTGCCATCCGCTGTGTTTTTTCTGATAATTTCTACCGTTGTTGTTCTAACAGAGCCGTCTGGCATCACATCCACACGTGAATTTGTTTTATATCCAGGCACAACCACTGTTCCATCAATCGGATTACCCGCATCAGATGTTTGTGTTGCTCCTTTAGGAAGCACAACTCTATAGTTTTGAGCATCTTCCACAATCCAAGAAGGACGAGATTCAGCCAAGGGTTGATCATCGGTTTTTAGCAATCCTAATTTTTGTTCTGCTCCATCAATAAATGCACTGTCAGAAGAATACAACACATCACAATTACCATTTCCGTCTGAACAATCCACAAATTGTTGTGCCGAAACAGAAGTGGCCGCCACAACAGAGCAGACAGAACACAAAAAGATTTGATATAAAGTTGTTTTTTTCATTTTTTCACTCCCTTTTCGTCTAGAATACACGATATTTTAAAAAGAAACAAGTCTTTTTTTTACCATTCAATCGTTTTTTGTTTTTTTTCTCCCACAATTTTTGTCACCCCTTGCCCTTTTTCAGGGTCATTTTTATATCCCATCAAAATACTGTTGACATCACGTTTTGTTTTATAAACACGAATTTGATGAACAGATACACCAGCTTCCTTTAAAATTTGCAACAATATTTTTAAGCGTTTTTCTTGGATGGACCAATTTTGCTGACTTATACGAATCTCTGCAACCAATCTAGGGTCACGCACCACATGAATTGCAAAGGATTTTGCCCATTTCAAAGCCTGCGCCGAAAAACTGGCTTGACCAGGATAGAATGTGATTTTAATTTCACGCGGCATATTTAACTTATTTAGGGTTCCGCTTTCTGCCATTGTAATTGCCTGATCAGCATATTCTGTCTTCAACACCACCCGTTTTTTAGGTTCAATTCCTTCCGGCAATTTTTCAAACGTCAAAGGTGGCAAAGGAGTCAACAAAGGACGATCCTCATCTATCCGTTGAATCCCTGGAATCGGCGCAAACGTTTTAGCTACGGCAGGACGTGCTTGAGGAACCGGCTTTAACAAAGAAATAGATTCAGATGGCCCAAAGATTTCATTCAAAATATCAATTTCAGAAGGGACACCTTCAGGATCATCTGCCATAAAAGTGTCTGGTTCTTCCGGAATCACATATGAAGGCGCTAAAAAATCATCCCCCACAACAGCTGTTTCAACAGCTTCTGGTGCTGTGGGTCCAGTCTCATCTACTTGCAATTCTTCTGCTCCGGCATAGCCCATAAAACCGAAAACACAGGCTAAAAGCAGAAAAATTTTTCTTTGTTGCATCCCTTTTTTCCTTTTGTTTCCCTTGCTAAGGTCGCTTGTATCATAGAATTAAAAAGTTAATTTTTTATTAACAAAACTCTTTTTTTATGCTTTTTTTTGATATTTTTTAAAAAAGTGCTGGACAAATGTTTTATTTTTGCTATGATGAAGACATAACTTAAAAACGTTTTTAAGTTTGTTTAACTTTATATAAAGGAGAAAAAAATGAAATCAGTATTAAAATATTTGGCATTTGCCTTAGTCATGGGTCTTTTGCTCTATGGCGTTGATGCCGCCGCACAAGATGCAAACGTGTTTACCAGAGCTCTTAACACATTGGGAAGAGTCTTTAAAAACGTTCGTGTCATTGTCTATATCATTGGCGCTTTTGGTTTGATTGCTATCGCCATCGGTGGTATTGTTGGTAAAATCAACTTCAAATGGTTGGGATATTTGGCCGCAGGGTTGGCCATTGTTGCTGGCGCTGATGCCGTTGTTACCTACGCTACAAAAAGTGGTACATCAAGTGGTGTAACTGAAGATATTTCCAACAACTGGACAAATAAACTTCAATAAGCCGTATCAAGTCCCCATGATGAATAAAACAGTTTTTTCATTCTTATTGAAAACAACTTTGCTTTTGAGCATTGTGGGGATTTTCTTTTTTTCTTTTTCAGCCACAGCACAAAACAGTGCTTTCACGCGCGCTTATAATACCTTATATACAACATTTTCCAATGCTCGTGCTATTGTTTATGTTGTCAGTGGATTCGGATTGGTCGGCTTTGCTGTAGCCGCCATTATGGGTAAGTTTGATTGGATGTGGCTGTCCATGATTGCCGTCGCACTTTTTACCCTAGCTGCCGCCGAATTGGTTGTCAAAACTGCCGTCGAATATGGTGGCGGACAATATCAAGCTCCGGCAGGCCAGACAATGGAAGCCCAACTAGGCAGTTTAGAATCTGCCTTAGGATATGATGCTTCGGACGCTCAAAAAATAACCGAAGCTTTACAAGAGAACAGTCTTTAATTTCTTGCTTTTTTTTAAAATTTTATTATAATTGAAGCATGACTCAATTGTTTGAAACTTTGGCGCAAAAACCTTTGGCAGATCGCCTGCGTCCCACACATTTGGATGAAGTTGTGGGGCAAGGTCATTTATTGGGCGAAAAAGCACCTCTTGCTCGTATGATTCAAAACCAAAAACTTTCCAGTCTTATTCTATGGGGGCCCCCTGGGTGCGGCAAAACAACAATTGCCCGCCTTTTGGCCGAAACCGTGCATTTAAAGTTCGTGCAACTGTCCGCTGTTTTTTCAGGGGTGGCAGATTTGCGCAAAGTTTTTGAAGAAGCCAAACGGACACGCCTATCTGGACAAGGCACCCTACTATTCGTAGATGAAATTCATCGCTTTAACCGCGCACAACAGGATGGGTTTTTGCCCTATGTGGAAGATGGCACCGTGATTTTGGTGGGCGCAACCACTGAAAACCCCAGTTTTGAACTGAACAGCGCTTTGCTTTCACGGTG
Source organism: Alphaproteobacteria bacterium (assembly GCA_017650375.1). GTDB lineage: Bacteria > Pseudomonadota > Alphaproteobacteria > CAAHEQ01 > UBA3637 > UBA3637. Next base: position 19,618 of record JAGCFA010000032.1, read on the forward strand.
TAAGGTGTTTGTGTTGAATCGGTTGGATAAAGAAGCTTTAACCACTTTAGCAAAGCGCGCCGAAAAAATCATGGAAAAACCTCTCCCCTTGGATGAGGTGGGGCGCGAATATTTATATGCGCTGGCGGATGGCGATGGGCGGTATTTTATCAATTTGATTGAGG
>JAGCFA010000033.1 GCA_017650375.1 Alphaproteobacteria bacterium
AATAGATGCTCAATATTGGCTTTTACCTGATTTTTTTACGATTCCTCTTTTGTTGTTAGGTTTCGTATTTGCTTATTACCATCCTGAGTTTGGGACTCAAAATGCTTTAATAGGGTCTATTTCCGGTTATCTGATTTCTGTCTTTTCTGTGTTGTTTTTAAGTATATTCTCTTCAAAAAATCAATTTGGAGGAGGAGATCTGAAGATGATAACAGCTGTTGGAGCATGGTTGGGAATATTAGGGTTGAACTATACCTTGATTCTTTCTTTTTTGCTGTTTATTATCTTGAATATTTTGCCGTTTCAAAAAAAAGGAGCATATGGTCCGGCTTTAGGAATTGCATCAATTATTTGCTTTTTTATAATGTACATAAAATAAAGCTGGACAAAGGATAAAAAAAAGGATATGATAATAGAATAAAATGAAAGGGATAAAAAATGCCTAGAAAGAAAATTCAAAAATTAGTTCATTTAGATATTGATGAATTGACGCGTAAAGCCGAAAAAGAAGAACGCCTTAAGAAAGAAGAAAGTCTTTCTGTTGGTGCAACGTTGAAAACAAAACGTCAAAAGAAGAAATGGGAAATAGAAGATGTGGCTCGTAAGTTGAGAATTAAACCCATTTATTTGGAAGCTTTGGAAGAAGGCCACTATTACGCATTCCCTGCCAGAACTTATGGTGTTGGCTTTTTGCGCAGTTATTCTAAATTATTGGATTTGGATCCGGATAAAATGACGGCTCTTTTTAATCAAGAAACTAATGATGTGAAGGAACAACCTTTGGATATGTTGGTAATGGAAAAACGTTTCTCTTTACCCTCTCTTAAGTTGCTTTTGGTTGTTTTATGTTTTATTTTAGCTATTTATTTTGTTTGGTATGGAATCGCTATTAAATATTACCCTTCTACCTTTGATGATGTGAAATTGCCAGCTGAACCTGTCGTTGTAGATCCGGTTCCAGATGTTGTAGAGGAAGTGCCTGTTACAGCAAAAGAAATTAAACAAGAACCCCCAAAACAGGAAAGGACCGTGGAAAAAGTAGATGATGCCGTTTTTTCGGCTCCTGCAGCTTTTGTCGCAACGAACACTGTTTGGATAGGCTTGAAAAACACAAGAACGAATGAAATCTTGGTAAGTAAGAAGTTTGTTAAAAATGAAAGTTTTATCCCTGAGACACCTTTGACAGAGTTAGCTGTTAGTACTGGTCGTCCTAAGGTATTAGATTTATATATCAACGGCCAAAAGGTAAAAACTTTTGAACGTGAAACATGGCTTCCTTTAGCAGGATTTGTTGAAGTTCCCACAGAAAAAGAGTAAGGTATCAAATGGATTTTAAAAGTAAATTAGAGGCGATTTTGGCGCGTCATGCTGAGTTGACAGAATTATTGACGCATGAACAAGATACTGAAAAGATTATTACTCTTTCTAAAGAATTAAGTTCTATGGAAGATGTCGTTCGCATTGGCCGTGAATATTTATCCAGCCAAGAACAAATGACCCAAGCTGAAGAAATGATGAATGATCCAAATCAAGATCCAGAATTAAAACAAATGGCCACAGATGAATTTTATCGTTTAAAGGAGGTACTCCCCAAAATGGAACATGAAATGCAACTTCTTCTTTTACCAAAAGACGAAGCTGATGATCGTGGGGTTGTATTGGAAGTGCGAGCTGGTACTGGTGGGGAAGAAGCGGCTTTGTTTGCTGCAGAACTTTTCCGTATGTATGAACGTTATGCAGCCTTAAAAGGATGGCAATTCAATACTCTTTCTTTAAATGAAACAGGATTGGGGGGGTATAAAGAAGCGGTGGCTGAAATCAGCGGAAATTCAGTGTTTGCTCGCCTTAAATTTGAATCAGGGGCGCATCGGGTGCAACGGGTCCCAGAAACAGAAACTTCAGGGCGTGTCCATACTTCAGCGGCAACCGTGGCTGTTTTGCCTCAAGCAAAAGAAATTGATGTGGTGTTAAATGATGCGGATTTAGAAATCACAACCTGTCGTGCCTCTGGCGCTGGTGGTCAGCACGTCAATAAAACGGACAGTGCCATCCGAATCGTTCATAAACCCACGGGGATTGCAGTGGAATGCCAAGAAGAACGCTCTCAATTTAAGAATAAAGAAAAGGCAATGATGCGTTTGCGCACAGCCCTTTATGATATGCAACGGCAACAGGCTGATAAAGAACGTTCTGCCAACCGTAAAAGCCAAGTGGGTTCTGGGGATCGTTCGGAACGCATTCGCACCTATAATTATCCGCAAGGGCGTGTGACAGACCACCGTATCAATAAAACCGTTTATCAATTACCAACCGTCTTAAATGGCGAAGGCTTGGATGAATTTATTGATGCCTTGATTTACGAAGATCAAATGGCAAGATTGGCCGAAATTTAATGACTTTTGAAGAACTCAAAAAACTTCTTTCTTTTTCTGAATCGGCATCAACCGAGGCAAAGTGGATTATGTCAGAAAATCTTTCTGATTCAGAGACTTATAAAGTAATCGAAAGACGAAAATTTGGGGAACCCCTTTCCAAGATTTTGGGTCATCGCGGCTTTTGGCAAGGTGATTTTATCGTGGATAAAAATGTATTGGATCCACGCCCTGATTCCGAAACTTTAATTCAAAGCGTTTTGGAAAAATTCCCTGATAAAAACCAATCTTTACGCATTTTAGATTTAGGAACAGGATCTGGTTGTTTATTGATTTCATTATTGATGGAATATCCCAAGGCAACTGGTATTGGGGTGGACATATCTGAAAAAGCCCTTAAAATTGCGAAAAAAAATACCCTTAAAAATGATGTAAAAGCAGAATTTATATTGGCTGATATGACAAAATTACCCCAAAATTTGGGGACTTTTGATATTATTATTTCCAACCCACCCTATATCCCGACAAAGGATATTGAAGGCTTAGATGAAAATGTCAAAAAATTTGATCCTCTGCTGGCCTTGGATGGCGGGGAAGATGGGCTTGATTTTTACAGAATTATCGCAAAAATTGCCCCTGCTCCCATTGTTTTTTTGGAAATTGGTCAAGACCAAGAAAAAGATGTTCAAGCTATTTTTGAAAAGCAAAATTGGGAATTTTTAGATTCAAAAAAAGATTATGCAGGTATTACGCGTGTCTTAATTTTTAAAAAAGACTTGTAAAAAGAAAAAAATGGGGGTAAAGTAAAGCTATGTCATTAATAAAGTCAATTGCAACAGTTGGAGGATGTACTGCCATTTCACGGGTGGCAGGATTCATTCGTGATATTTTGATTGCCCGCTTTTTGGGCGCCACAATGATGGCAGATGCTTTTTTTGTAGCACTTCGTTTCCCTAATCTTTTCAGAAGTTTATTTGCTGAAGGAACCTTAAATGTTGCTTTTGTTCCTCTTTTTACGGGTGAACTTCAAAAAGGACGCCGTGAGGCTCTTGATTTTGCAAAATCTGTTTTCAGCTTTTTGTTCTATGTCTTATTGATTTTTACTGTTTTAATAGAACTTATCATGCCTGGACTGATGTTTATGTTGGCGCCCGGTTTTGAACAAATTCCAGGAAAGCTGGCCCTTACTACCACTTTAAGCCGTATCACTTTCCCATTTTTATTATTTGTATCACTGGTATCTTTGTTGGCAGGGGTTTTGAATTCATTAGGGCGTTTTTGGGCAGCGGCCTTTACCCCTACTCTGCTTAACTTGGTGATGATCTTCTTTTTACTGTGTGCCACTCCATTTATCCAATCTCCTTATGCACCAGCCTATGCCCTTTCCATTGGTGTCACTGTGGCGGGTGTGATAGAACTTCTGTTTCTTTTGTGGCACATTTGGAAAGCAGATTTTCTGTTCGGTTTAATGGGCCCCATCAAAACATTAGGCCATCTTTCAAAAGGGGTCAAAACTCTTCTTAAGAAAATGGCACCAGGGGTACTGGGATCAGGTGTTTATCAAATCAATTTATTTTTTGATACCTTCTTTGTGTCATTTGTGGGGGCTGGGGCAATTTCGTGGCTGAATTACGCTAACCATTTATTTCAACTGCCCATTGGAATTATCGGGGTCGCCATTGGAACGGCATTACTTCCCATTTTATCCAAGCATGTGAAGGCAGGTGAATTAGAAGAAGCTAACAGCCACTTAAATCGCGGATTAGAAATTTCCTTAGCAATGTCTATTGCTTCATTCGTTGGATTATTTTTATTGGCCGAACCCATCATTGAAACATTATTCCAATACGGTAAATTTTCGGCAGATGATACCATCCATACGGCGCGAGCTTTGCGGATTTTTGCCTTTGGTCTGCCCGCCTATATGGCAACCAAAGCCTTATCTCCTTTCTTCTACGCACGCGGGGATACCACAACACCAGTTAAAATTGCAGTGGTGGGGGTTATCTTAAATACCTTATTAGCACTTATCCTGATGCAGTTTTGGGGATATGCAGGGATTGCAGCTGCCACCAGTATTACAGTTTGGATCAATGCAACACAATATGTAGTACGTTTATCACGTCATCCGGAATTTTCGGCTGATAAGACTTTCCGCTATCGTACACCTAGAATTTTGATTTCTAATTTAGTTATGGGCTTGGTTATTTATGTCTTATTAATCCTAAAACCAGAATTTCATGATAAAATTTTGTCTATCCTAACACTCTTGACAATTATTGGAATGGGGGGTATTTCATATATAGTTGCTTTGATTGTGACAAAAGGGATGCCTTTGGCACAACTTAAGAATATTATAAGAAGAAGACTTCACTGAGGAGGATTTATGAAAAAAATAGGCATTGTTTTTTGTGTTTTATTTTGTTTTATATCCGTCGTAAAAGCAGAAGAAAAACCAACATTTGAAAGGCTTTTACCACTTTTAACAAAAGAAAAAAATGAAGAAGAAAAAATCTTCAAAACAACGCAAGAATTAGGAGAAGCTTTTAAAAATTCCAATAAAGAATTACCCAGAATTTTTATCAAAAAATTGCCTTCTGATTTTGCCCAAAAAGGTTCTAAAGAACTGTATTCTAAAATTTTGACAGCTCTTATTTTAAAAGAAAATGAAAAAATTTTGAACGAAAGAATCCTTTTTATGCTGTTGAAAGAAAAAGCAGATAAAGGTCAACCATGGAATCAACAAGAACAGGCCTACTTTGATTATTTGGTGGATCGCTATGACGCGATAGTTTTGAAAACGGTTCCGACAAAGATCAATGATTTGCTGATAAAAATTGATGAAATTCCACCTTCTTTGGCTGTTGCTCAAAGTGCTTTACGAACAGATTTTGGTAAAAAAAATATGGATTCACCATTTGAGCAAATGGGTTGGAAAGATACACAAACTTATGCACCAATTCAATACGAAAATTTAACAGATGCTGTTAAAGAATATATGAAGGAAATGAATGCAACACCGAATTACGATGATTGGCGTCGTCTTAGGGCTAAATATGCCAATAAAAAAATAACAAACCCCAGTTATTATATGGCATCAGGTTTACGTACTTATCAGCCCGAAGATCCGGCTTATTTTGAAAAAATACAAAAATTGATGAATCAAAATTTGTTTATTTTTAGTATGGACGATTTGAACTTGAAAAAGAATTAAATGAAAAAATACTTCTTACTTGGGCTTATTGTTTTTGGTTGCCTTGCTTTTCTTTTTCTAATCTGGAAAAAAGAAGATTTAGTTCCTCTTGTCATCGAGGGTAAACAAACACGATCTACCTATTTGGTTGAAATTGCGGATACTCCTTTAAAGGCAGGAAAAGGATTAATGTATAGAAAATCAATGCCTAAAAATCAAGGAATGTTATTTATTTTTCCTTATCCTTCTACTGTTAAGATGTGGATGAAAAATACCTATATTCCGTTAGATATGCTTTTTTTTAATGCGCAAAATCAAGTGATTTGTATTCATGAAAATGCACATCCTTTGGATGAAAGTATTATTTCTTGCCCCTATCCTGCTCAAAGAGTATTAGAATTAAATGCTGGAGAAATTCAAGCAAAAAAGATTCAGCTGGGGGATATTTTTTCTTTGGAAAAAAGATAATGATCTTTACCAAATCCCCATTTTTTTTCTTGACAATAAGAAAAAAAGAAGCTAAGCTTCCCTTAAAGGGGGTATGATGACAATAAATTCAGGTAAAATTGTTGCTGTTTCAGGAAGCGTAGTGGATATTGTTTTTGATAAACAATTGCCTGCATTATTTGGGGCTTTAAAAACCGGCGATTTGATTTTAGAAGTACAAGGCTATGTGGATGAACATGTGGCTAGAGCCTTGGCTATGGGGTCAACGCAAGGTTTATCACGCGGAACCATTGTACAAGATTTAGGTCATCCGATTAAAGTGCCAGTTGGTGAAAAAACATTGGGGCGTATGTTTAATGCTTTGGGTAATGCTATTGACGAAAAAAAAGCATTACTTAATCCTCCTATGCGTTCCATTCATGCTGAAGCTCAACCCATTTCGGGTTTGGATGTTTCTAATCAGATTTTTGTCAGTGGTATAAAAGCTATTGATTTATTGGCACCCATGGAACGTGGTGGGAAAGCAGGACTTTTTGGTGGTGCTGGTGTTGGAAAAACAGTGTTGATTACGGAAATGATCAATAATATGTTAGGCCGTTACGAAGGTGTCAGTATCTTTGCTGGTGTTGGTGAACGTTCACGCGAAGGGGAACAACTCTATCGCGAAATGCAGGAAGCAGGAGTTTTGGATAAAACTGTCATGGTTTTTGGTCAAATGAACGAAGCTCCTGGTGTCCGTTTTCGTGTGGCTCTTTCAGCCTTAGCTATGGCAGAATATTTTAGGGATGAAAAAAAGACGGATGTTTTGTTGTTGATTGATAACATTTTTCGTTTTGTGCAAGCCGGCTCTGAAATTTCTGTTTCTTTAGGCCAAATCCCTTCTCGTGTGGGTTATCAACCAAGCCTTGGAACAGATATTGCGGATTTAGAAGAACGCATTTCTTCTACACAAAACGCCGCCATTACCTCTATTCAAGCCGTTTATGTGCCAGCAGATGATTTTACAGATCCTTCAGCTACACATATTTTCGCCCACTTGTCATCAACAATTGTCTTATCTCGTCAAAGGGCTTCTCAGGGGCTTTATCCGGCTGTGGATCCGTTAAAGTCAACCTCTAATATGTTGACTCCTTTGATTGTAGGTGAAAGACATTATAAAGTGGCTACAGAAGTGAGAAAAACATTGGCTCAATATGAAGAATTAAAAGATATTATTGCAATGCTTGGTTTTGATGAATTGCCTGAAAAAGATCAGCAAATTGTAATGACAGCCCGAAAATTGGAACGCTTTTTAACTCAGCCTTTCTTTACAACGAATCAATTTACAGGTATGACGGGAAAGTCTGTGGATTTAGAAGATACAATTTCCGGCTGTGAACGTATTTTATCGGGCGAATTCAAAGATTATTCTGATGATGATTTCTTTATGGTTGGTTCCATAGAAGAGGCAATCCGAAAGGCAAAACGCAGGATGGAGAAGGAAGAGTGATTTTAAAAGTGATGATGCCGAATATGGTTCTTTTAAATACACAGGTAACCCAGGTGACGGTTGAGGCTGTTGATGGTTTCTTCACATTAAAACCTAAACATATGGATTTTGTAAATGCTTTAAAAGCTGGTATTTTGAGTTATAAAAAAGACGGAAAAGAATTTTTTGTTGCTTGTAATCGCGGTGTTGTTGTGAAAAAAGCCGATGAAGTTTGTGTATCTACTTCTTTGGCCATTTCCAGTGACAACTTGGAAGAATTAAAAAAGAAGATCACAATTGATTTTCAGAATATGGAACAAGAACGTAAAGAAGTGCGCGTTTCTATGGCGCGTTTGGAAGTTGGTCTCACTAAAGGATTAGCTGCGTTGAGTACTGCGAATATTGGAGGACAGGATGGAGGAATTTAAAAAGCAATTAAATAAGACCGCTTATCAGCTAATCAAAAAAGCAGACAAACGTCAACAAAAAGGAAATAAACAAGTGCTCTATCGGGCAGCTCTTTTGTCTGTTTATGGTTGGCAAATGGCTATTCCAGTTTTATTAGGAATTGTCTTGGGAATATTATTGGATAAAGTTTTCCCAATTACTCATTTTTCATGGATTTTAAATTTAATTCTATTGGGATTTGTGATTGGTTTTTATAATGCAACCCAATGGATGAAAAAGAATCTGGGATTGAAAGGAAAGAAAGATGCTAAACATTAAGCTTTCCTTAGGTGAAATTTTTGGGGCCTTATTGATGGGTGGAATTTTAAGTCTGGTCTATCTGGGGCTTTTATGGTATTCATTAAAGTTGTTGCCGAAAATCAAAAAACGTGGTCTGTTTCTTTTCGGATCTGCTGTCGTGCGTTTATTTTTATTCTTATTTTTTGCTATATGGTTATCACAGGATCATGCAGGGCGTTTTTTGTTGATTGTGATCGGTTTTATCGGGATGCGTTTAATATTGCTTTCTCGTATTAAGAATAAGAGGCAAAAATGATCGAAGTTTTAGATAACATTATCATTTTTAAGCTGGGATCCTTTGGAGTAAATGCTACCCTATTCTATTCATGGATTGTGATGGCTGTTTTGGTAATCGGTTCATGGCTGATTACCAGAAGATTGAAAACAACTATTGAAGTTAGCAAATTTCAGACTCTTTTAGAAATGATTATAACAACTATTCGCGATCAAATCCATGAAGTAAGCGGTGATAATCCTGCCAAATATTTGCCTATTATGGGGACATTCTTTTTGTTTATAGCCACGACAAATCTGATGACGATTATTCCTTGGTTTAAGGCTCCAACAGCCAGTTTATCCACGACATTGGCATTTTCGATATGTGTTTTTTGTGCCATTCCTTATTACGGCATCAAAAATGCTGGTATTAAGGGATATTTAAAAAAATTCATTGATCCGAGCCCTATTATGTTACCTTTAAATATTTTAAGTGATTTTTCTTCTACCTTTTCGCTTGCTTTTCGTTTGTATGGAAATATGTTGAGTGGTGCGGTCATCGCTTCTGTTTTAATGATGCTTGCTCCATTTTTAATTCCAATTCCCATGCAGATATTGGGCTTGGTTACCGGAATGATTCAAGCCTATATCTTTGCACTGTTAGCCATTGTTTATGTGTCGTCAGTGGCTCCGACAGAACCATATGTTTCACAAAATGACACGAAAGGAAATTAAAATGGATCCTATTACTTTAATTGGAGCAATGAGTGTGCTGGCTGCTGGTTTATGTATTGCAATCGGAGGTGTTGGACCGGCTTTGGGTGAAGGAAATGCTGCTGCAAATGCTTTGCGTGCCATGGCTCAACAACCAGATGAAGCATCCACTATTACGCGGACTTTGTTTGTTGCAATGGCCATGATTGAATCAACTGCCATTTATGCATTTGTGGTTACAGTGTTAATTTTATATTTCAATCCGTTTTGGAATTATGCTGTTGAAATGGCGGCGAAATAAGGAGCTTTTATGGGGTTTGACCTAGTTACTTTTTTTGCTCAAATTGTCAACCTGTTTGTTTTGGTTTGGCTGTTAAAACGTTTTTTATATCGACCGATTTTGGCGGTAATTGAAAAACGTCAACAGGAAATTCGTGATAAAGTGCAAGCAGCCGAAGAAATTCGTTTGCAATCCGAAAAGGAACGTAAAAAGTGGGAAGCAGAAAAAAATGCCTATGAATCTGAGCATCAAAAAGAACTCAGTCTTATCGCCCAAGAATTAGAGGAAAAACGCAAGGCCGGTTTGGCAGAAATAAAATCTTCTTTGCAAAGGCAACGTATTAAAATGCAAAATGATTTATTGGCAGAAATGTCGGCTTTGCATGTGGATATTGGTCACTTTATTGCCACTGATTTTATGCAATTAGCAGGACAAGCCCTACAAGAACTTTCTGATTGTTGTCCTTTGGATCAGGCTGTAAATTTGTTTATGAATAAGTTAAGTAAATTAGATAAGAAAGAAATAAAAAAATTAGATATAATAATTAAAAAACAAAATGTTATTTATATAAATTCATCTAATACATTAACAGAAAAACAAGCTCAAGAAATTTCACAGTTAATCAAAAAAATGTTCCAATTATCCCCTAAACATAAAATTAAATTTAATGTTATGCCTGAATTAATTTTGGGGCTGGAAATGCGCATTGGTGATATAAGTATTGATTGGAATTTAAAGGCATACTTAGATGCTTTGAATGCCAATTTGGATGCTACATTGGCGAACTTAATTGCCGAAAAATAAAGGAGAAAAAATGTTAAAAGAAGCATCAAAAACAGCACGTCAAGTTATTCAAAAAACCATCCGGAAGACATCTCTTAAAATGAATGTAAATGAAGTAAACACGATTTTATCTTTGTCAGCAGGAACGGCTGTTGTTTCTGGTCTATCAAAGGCTCAGGTAAATGAACTTCTTTTATTCCCTAAAGGGGTTATTGGAATGGTTCATACATTGAATCGTGATAACGTTGGTGTTATTTTCTTAACCAACGCAGATTCTTTAAAAGCTGGCGACAGAGCAACGCGCACTCATCGTGTTTTAGATATTCCAGTAGGGAAAGAATTATTGGGACGTGTCATTAATCCTTTAGGGCGTCCATTAGATAAAAGGGGGGCTATTGTATCAAAAGAAACATTGCCCTTAGAGCGTGAAGCTCCCCCTATTATGTCTAGAGCTCCTGTTGATACACCTTTACAAACAGGGATAAAGGTGATTGACAGCTTTATCCCAATCGGACGTGGTCAACGTGAATTGATTTTAGGGGACCGTCAAACAGGAAAAACAGCTATCGCTGTGGATACAATTTTAAATCAAAAAGACACAGGTGTTATTTGTATTTATTGTGCCATCGGTCAACGAATGGCAGACACAGCCAAAGTTATTTCAACTTTAGATAAGGCTGGCGTTTTAAAAAATACAGTGGTGGTGGTAGCTACGGGCGAAGATGAAGCTGGTTTGCAATATATTGCTCCTTATGCAGCCACCAGTATTGGTGAATATTTTATGGCAGAAGGAAAAGATGTATTGGTTGTTTATGATGATTTGACAGCCCATGCACGGGCTTATCGACAAATGTCACTGTTATTGCGCGTTCCTCCTGGACGTGAAGCTTATCCGGGGGATATTTTCTATTTACATTCCAGATTATTAGAGCGTGCAACACGTATGAATGATAAAAATGGGGGGGGATCTTTAACGGCTCTTCCTGTTGTAGCAACTGAAGCAGATAATATTTCCGCCTATATTCCAACTAATGTCATTTCAATTACGGATGGTCAGATTTATCTATCCAATACACTTTATCAAAAAGGTCATATGCCAGCTATTGATACGGGGCGTTCTGTATCGCGTGTCGGCGGATCGGCTCAATTGCCTGCCTATCGGTCATTGATTGGCCCGCTTAAACTGTTCTATTCTCAATTTGAAGAATTGGAAGCTTTTTCTAAATTTGGTGTTCAAATTGATGCAGAAACATCCGCCCGTTTAAAACGAGGAATGGCTATACGTTCTATCTTACAACAACGTCAATATCATCTGGTACCAGCAGCGATTCAAATTGCTGTGTTTTTTGCAACTAATGAAGGACTGTTAGATAATGTTCCAGAAGATAAAATTGAATACGCTCAAGAGGTTATCTCTGATATCATGCATACCGATTTTGCTCACATTATTGCTGAGATAGAAAATCGAAAGAAACTGACAGATTTAATGCGAGAAAAAATGCTTATCGCATTTAAAAAAGCATTTGAGAAGAAAGGGCTTATTTCAAAAGAATGATTCAAGAAGAGCTTCAACGTCGCATTAAAACAACAACAGATTTACAAGGCATTGTTCGAACAATGAAAATGCTTTCATCGGTTAGTTTAGGACAATATGAAAAAGCGTTAAATTCTTTGACCCAATACGGGAAAACGCTTCACGAAGCTTTTCATGGCCTTTTCGCCCAAAATTTTTTCACTTATACACCCCCAGCTATAAAGACAACAGCCCCTAAAATATTAGCTATTGTTATTGGTTCAGATAATGGTTTAGTCGGACGTTTTAATAAAGAACTTTTATCTTACACAAAAAAAACTTGTCAAGAATTAGGGGCCTCACAAAATCAGATTCGTTTGATTGGTATTGGTAAAAGAATTGCGGCATTTGGGAAAAGTATGGATTTTCATTTGGTAAACGCCTATCCGATTTCCAACTCTATTAAAGAAATTGCTACATTAGCTGGTATTATTTTAACAAAAATTGATCAAGAAATATCAACACATCATTTTGATTTAGTTGAAATTTTTTATAACAAACAACAAAACATTTCCTTTGCTCCACAAATGCGCCAATTGATGCCATTACCGCGGAATGAGTTGTTGAAATTACAAAAAATGCCATGGGAAGGGAAAATGATTCCTTTGATCACCACAGGTAAAGAAGAATTGTTTTCAGCCCTGCTCCATGAATATTTCTCCATTATTTTAATTCATGCGTTAACTTCCAGTTTGGCTGCAGAACATTTTACACGGATGAATCACATGCAGCAGGCAGAAAAAAACATTGAAGAAAAATTGAATGATTTAAACTTAGAATATCAACAAGCACGCCAGAATCAAATTACGGATGAATTGATTGATATTGTTTCTGGGGCAACAGCAATTACTAAGAAAAAATTATTAACCCCTTGACAAATAAAAAAAAACAAAATAGAATACGTACATGTAAAAAAGGAGAATAAAAAATGATTAAATCAGAACTTATTATGCGTTTAGTAGAAAAAGCCAATTTAAGCAAATTGGATGCTCAGAAAGCAGTAGATACCATTTTTGATGAAATTATTTTGGCTTTGTCAGAAGGTGGCCGTGTTGAACTCAGAAATTTTGGTATTCTTTCTGTTCGCACACGCAAATCCAGAATCGGACGCAATCCTAAAACGGGTGAAAAAGTTCAGGTTCAATCCAAACGTGTTCCTTATTTCAAGGCAGGAAAAGCTGTTAAAAAAGCACTTAACAAAAAGAACGCCTAAATGAATTGGATTACAAACATTGCGCGGCCAACCTTAAAAAAGGCAAGTGCTCAAAAGGATATTCCAGATAATTTTTGGGATAGATGTCCGGAATGTAATAATATGCTTTTTCATGCAGAAATGAAAACGAGTAATTTTGTTTGTTCTCATTGCGGACATCATTTTCGTTTGCCGGCTAAAGATCGGTTTAATATGCTGTTTGACGAAGGGAAATACACCCTTATACAGTTGCCGAAAGTACATGAAGATCCTTTGGAGTTTAGGGATTCTAAAAAGTATGTAGATCGCTTAAAAGAAGCTCGTAAAAAGACAAAACAAGAAGATGCAATTATGGTGGCTCATGGAACAATGGGTGGAAAACGTGTTGTTATTGGTGTTTTTGATTTTTCTTTTATGAGGGGATCTATGGGGACAGCAGTTGGAGAAGCTTTGTTAATGGCTTCTCAGTTGGCCAATCTTCAAGAAGCTGCCCTGATTTTGATTCCGGCATCGGGTGGTGCACGCATGCAGGAAGGAATTCTTTCTTTAATGCAAATGGTTCGTTCAGTAATTGCTGTTAAAAAATTAGCCAAGAAAAAACTGCCCTATATTGCTGTTTTAACAGATCCAACAACCGGGGGAGTAACGGCTTCTTTTGCCATGCTAGCAGATATTACTTTTGCGGAACCGGGGGCCATCATCGGTTTTGCCGGTGCTAGAGTGATTGAACAAACAATTCATGAAACCCTGCCCCAAAATTTCCAAAAATCAGAGTATTTACTGGAACACGGTATGATTGACGCGGTTGTTCCACGCAAGGACCTGCGCGATAAACTGATTCAAGTTTTAAAATTGTTTTAATTAGTTAAATTATTAAA
>JAGCFA010000002.1 GCA_017650375.1 Alphaproteobacteria bacterium
CGAACTTATAGGCTCATCTTGTAGGCCAAATCTTTCAGCATCCTCAATGGACATTCTTGGATAATAAGCTGTGCGATAGCTATCACCATAACTCCCTCTTTCTGCATGATAATATACTTTAGGCATAAATTTGTCTTGAACTCGTTCTACAAAATCTGGTGTTTTTTCTGTCATCATAAACCTCCTTGATATTAAAGTTATCTACAGTTTGATTTTATCATCAAACAAAAGTTAAGTCAACATTTTTTCTATGAAAAAATAAATTAAATTTTAAGGTCTATTTTCTGGGATGGTGGTTTTAGGCTCCCAAGGGGCGAGTATTGAAAACAAAGGATTTTTTGGTTCAAAAGTTCGTAAATTTGCAAAAATGGCTGTTTTTTGTACTTAGACATGCGAACTCGCGCAAATGCTTGGAAATAAAAGAAAAAGTCGCCTTTTCAGACGACTTGTTCAATTCCGACATCAATTCGCCCGCATTACCATTTGGCTCATTGTGTCTCATTGTCTTGTGCATAAAAACAATTCACTGGATTGTTTTTATTTTGCTCGATGGTCGGAGTGGCGGGATTTGAACCCACGACACCTTGCCCCCCAGACAAGTGCGCTACCAGGCTGCGCTACACTCCGAATGCCCGTATTATATCCTACTTTCAAAAAAATTGCAAGGATTTTTATGCCTGCATTACATCTTGCAGCTGGATTTGGATTTTTGTTTTACCATTCCAAGTATCTTTTTTCAAAGTACCCAACAAATGAAATTTCTGATTCATACCAGCCAATAATGCTGTGCCCATTTCTGTATCTGCCACTTTAAAGGCGATGGCATTAACTCTTTGTCCATTTGCCCCCGTAAAATTACAAATCACATGACCATTTTTTAATAAATTTACATAGACTAAACGCGCATTAGGGATGATAAATTTGGGTTCCGGATTTCCCTCACCATAAGGTTCCAGCGGTTCTAATTGGCTGACTAAATCCAATGTAATTCCACCTATATCCACCAATGCATCAGCCTGTAGCGAAGTCGGATTGTCTTTTAAAGCTTCTGGCGTGATAATTTCTTCCAGATACTGAACAAAGCCATCTAATTGATCCACACGCAAAGAAAATCCTGCAGCCATCGGGTGACCACCGCCCCGCGTAATTAAACCTTTTGTCAGGGCATTCATGATGATTGTTCCTATATCTATACCAGCTACAGAACGTGAAGAACCCTTGACTTCATCTCCTTCAATACTGAGTGCAAAAACAGGTAAGTTATATCGATCTTTCAAACGACCAGCCACAATCCCGACCACTCCTTGGTGCCAATTTTCCCCTTTGACTACCAAGAAGGGATGTTTTTGAGTTTCCGATTCCACTTGTTCCATTGCTTGCAACATTACGTCTGCTTCAATTTGTCGACGGATGGCATTTAAAGATTCAAGTTCTTCAGCTAAAACTGCTGTTTTAACTGGATCAGAGCAACTGAGCAGTTGCATTCCCAAATCCGATTGTCCGATGCGCCCACAGGCGTTAATACGGGGGCCTAAA
This sequence comes from Alphaproteobacteria bacterium, assembly GCA_017650375.1. Lineage (GTDB taxonomy): Bacteria > Pseudomonadota > Alphaproteobacteria > CAAHEQ01 > UBA3637 > UBA3637. The sequence goes on from JAGCFA010000002.1 coordinate 1,537, forward strand.
ATATAGCCCAAATGGTATGTTTGAACGGGGGTATTAATTTGAACGCGTTGACATAAAGCCAACAAGCCTTTATTACGCCCTTGACGCATTTCACGCAAGCCTGCCTGAACCAGCAAGCGGTTAACACCTCGTAATCGAACCACATCACACACTGTTCCGAAAGCAACCAAATCCAAATATTGCTTTAAGTCAGGTTCAGGACGCGTTTGATAAAAGCCTTGTTTTCTGAGTTCAGCATTTAAAGCTACCACAAACAAAAAAGTAACACCAACTGCTGCCAAGTGATGACAGGGATGATCCACCGGTTCATCCAACCTTTTGGCATTTACAATTGCATAAGCGTTGGGAAGTTTACTTTCAGCATTATGGTGATCCAAAATAATCACATCTAATCCGGTTTTTGTCCCAGCTTCAATAGCTTCATAAGCTGTCGTTCCACAATCCAATGTCAAAACAACCGTACAGCCTTTTTCTTTGTATTCCACCATTTTTTTAGCATTAGGACCATAGCCATCTTCACGATCAGGAATAAAGGCGAAAACTCGAACCCCAAGACTTTCTAAAAACATCTTTAACGTAGCCGTTGAAGTCGCCCCATCCACATCATAATCCCCCATAATTCCAATGGGTTCATTAAACATGATAGCCAGCGCCACACGCTGAGCAGCTTTTTCCATATCTTTCAAAGTGTTTGGATTGGGTAAGTCATTTTTTAATGTCGGGTGCAAAAAGGTTTCTAAGGTTTCCGGCGTAATATCTCGTTCTACCATTAAACGCGCCAATAAATTGGATACGCCCGTTTTTTGTTCTAATGTGCGAACTTTATAATCATCCGGAGTCGCCACTTCCCATACAAAACCCGTCAAAGACTTTTTCCCGTCCTCAAAAACCTGCATTTCAAAATTCCTTTCGAAAACAGGATACATCTTTTTTTATGAAAAGACAAGCGTTTTTAATTATGGATATTTACTTTTTTAAGCACTTCCGAAAAATCTACACTTAAATAATCTGCTAATAATATCACTGTGTACAAAGAAGGTCTTTGGGTAAAATTTTCGATGTAGAGAATAGAACTTTTGCTCATTCCCGTATCCTTGGCCATTTTGTACTGGGTGATTCCTTTTTCAAGGCGCACCCGTCGTAAGATGGCAACAATTTTGTCGCTGATTTCTTGAGCTTCTCTTTTTTTCATATAAATAGTATAAAGCACTTGACATTTTCTCAATAGTTCTGTTTAATGAACTACGTGAAAGAAATTTTTCATTGCAGGAGGAAAAAATGAATAGGACGAATGAAACCGGCCGTAGTATGGTTGAAATGCTGGGCGTTTTGGCCGTTATGGGCGTATTGAGTGTCGGCGGTGTCACAATGTACACCAGTGCGATGAACAAACACCGCGCAAACGAGCTTCTGAACGAAGCCAGTAAGCGCGCCACCAGTATAGCCGCACAAATATCCATGATGGGCAAAGACCCCGACACAATGTCTGTTTCTGAATTTGGGAATCCATCAGGTTATGTGTTCACTGTGGCCAAGAAAAATCCCAACCAATTTACCATCGGTTTAAAGACAGAGGATAATGGTATTATTGATTCGGAAATTTGTACACAAATGAAAGCAGCGGTAGGAACAGCTACCCCGATTCGAAAAATCAGCGATGATTGTGCTGAACTCACCTTTAATAATGACCTATCAAAAAATAGTTCATCCGATCAAGAAAATTCTTTAACAGAGACACCTAGTGCAGATTGTACAGGAAAAGAAGATGGGACATTATGTGACACACCTTTCGACACCTTATATTGGGGATATTGTTATAACGAAATTTGTCTTGCTTGGCAACCATCATGTAAGTGGACTGAATGGTTTAATGTGGATACACCACCGGAAGGTTCTTTCAATGATTCTAATGGTGATTTTGAAACAATTGAGAACATTCGTGCTGCAGGTGGCGAAGTTTGTGATCATCCACAAGAAATTGAATGTGAAGCACTAAAATATCCGGGCCTTACCGTAAAACAAGTCGGACAAAATGCCGTTTGTGATCCAGAATCAGGTCTTATTTGTATCAATAGCGAACAACCTGGATTATTCAAACACTGTTATGATTATCATGTTCGCTTCCTATGTTGTGAATATAAAGATGGACGTGTTCGCCGTTCTCCCATTTCATAAATTTTTTCCTTTCGTTTTTGAAAATAAACGAAACAAAAGGAACTGTTTTTATACTGATTCGTTTACCTCCCTAAAAATCCAACCTATTAAATTACTGTACATAAAAAAATCGGCGGGAATCTCCGCCGAAAATTTTTAATAAAACCATCTTATTTTGCGACGAATTTAACAGCGGTTTTTTCCATTTCAAAGGATTCAATGACGTCACCGACCTTGATATCGTCGTATTTGGCCAATTTTACACCGCATTCATAGGTTTCTTTAACCTCTTTCACATCATCCTTCATGCGTTTTAATTGTTCCAAATCACCTGTAAAGATTACGACGTTATCACGCAATAGGCGCACCTTGGATCCACGTTTAATCAGGCCATCCGTCACCATACAACCAGCGATTTTACCAATCTTGGAAATAGAAATGACTTGGCGAATTTCGGCGTGTCCCAAAATCTTTTCGTGTTCTTCAGGGGTCAGCATGCCCTCCACAGCCTTTTTCATATCGTCCACCACATCATAGATGATGGAATAATAACGAATATCCACGCCATCGCGTTTGGCAATATCACGCGCCGACGGATTCGCCCGCACGTTAAAACCAATGATAATCGCATGGCTGGCGTGCGCCAAAGTCACATCTGTATCATTGATGGCACCCACGGAAGAATGAATAATATTGACCTTGATTTCATCATTTTTAATTTTGGCGAGTGTGCCGTTTAAGGCCTCCACCGACCCTTGTACATCGGCTTTAATCAGAACGGGCACTTCTTTCATTTCGCCTGCTTTAATCTTGGCTAATAAGCCTTCTGTGCCACCCAAGCGCTTCATGTTAAGGAGTTCACGAGCTTTGCGGTCACGATAAGCAGAAATTTCGCGTGCTGTGTTTTCATCTTCCACCACCACAAAATCATCCCCAGCAGACGGTGTACCATTCAGCCCCACCACTTCCACAGGTTGTGCGGGCACCGCTTGTGTCAGGCGTTCCAATTTAGCATTGGTAAGAGATCTAACTTTACCCCATTCTTTTCCTGTCACAAAAATATCACCAATATGCAAAGTTCCTGTTTTCATCAAAATAGTCGCCACGGAACCACGTCCTTTATCCATACGAGCTTCAATGACAACCCCTTCGGCAGGTCCCACTTGAGGAGCCTTTAAATCCAACATTTCAGCCTGTAATAAAATGGCATCTACCAACTTATCCAAATTTGTTTTGTTCTTAGCAGAAACTTCCACATCCAACACATCTCCACCCATCTTTTCAACAACAATGCCGTGTTGCAACAATTCTGTGCGAACACGTTCTGGATTTGCACCCGGACGGTCAATTTTGTTAATCGCCAAAATCACAGGCACTTTGGCGGCCTTCGCGTGATTGATAGCTTCAATGGTTTGTGGCATGACACCATCATCGGCTGCCACCACCAACACTACGATATCAGTGATTTGAGCTCCACGGGCACGCATAGCAGTAAAGGCTTCGTGTCCCGGCGTATCAATAAAGGTGATCTTATGCCCATCGGCCAAAACAACCTGATAAGCACCAATGTGTTGGGTAATACCTCCGGCTTCGCCTGTGGCTACATGGGTGGAACGCAGAGCGTCCAACAGAGAAGTTTTTCCGTGGTCCACGTGTCCCATCACTGTCACAACAGGGGGACGTGGCAAGAACTTATCAGCAGAAACTTCTTCATGTTTTAACACATTTTCCACATCGGATTCAGCCACACGTTTGACTTTATGGCCTAATTCAGTTGCGACTAATTCAGCTGTATCAGCATCAATAGTTTGGGTAATCGTTACCATCATCCCTAACTTCATCAAGACTTTCACCACATCAGCACCTTTTTCACTCATACGGTTGGCCAGTTCTTGAACAGAAATCATTTCAGGCACCGTAATTTCACGCGAAATTTTTTCCACCGGCTTATTGGCATTCAAAAACTTTTGACGTTCTTTTTCTTTAGCACGTTTAATAGATGCCAACGAACGCCGACGATGTTGTATGCCGCCATTTTCATCCTCATCATCTTCATCATCCGCAGGCGTATATTGACGAAAGGCGTTCATATTCATTTTATTAGCACGCTTTTGATCAAAGGTACTTTTATGGGGGGCATTAAATTTAACTTCTGTGCCTTCATCTTCATCATGCGTTTTTTTCTTGGAAAAATCAGCTCTATGACTATTTTCTTCCTTTGGCGTTACTGTTGCCATCTGAGCTTTCTTTGCCTGTTCTTCAGCTTGACGTTTGGCTTCCTTGATGGCTTTTTCTTCAGCGAGTTGGCGTTCTTTTTCAGCTTTGGCAGCACGCTCTTCCTCTAATTTCTTGGCGTGTTCAGCTACTTTTTGAGCTTCCTGTAGCAGCTTTAATTTTTGGGCAGCATCTGTGGTAATCGTCGCTGGCTTTTGTTCCGGCATAACCACACGTTTTTTACGCACTTCAATTTGAACGCCAGTTCTGGCCCCCAAATTCACACGATTTCCAAGCGAAAGTGTTTTTCCTGAAAGAGTTAATTTTTCTGTCATAGAGGTCTCCTTTCTGTTTTTTTATCGGCCTCAACGGTAATATTAAATAAATGTTTCATAAGCTCAGTCAACTCAGGTAGAATACGAACAGTCCCCTTAGCCGCTTTATAAAAAAGACGTTTTTGAAAAGCCTCATCCAAGCAATCTTGATGCACCCACATGCCACGGCCAGAGTTTATTTCTTTTGCATCATAACAAAGAGGCTTTCCAGGATGTCCTGTAAAACGCAATAAATTCTCGCGCCTGTCTTGTGTTCTACACACAAAACAGGTACGAATACCGGGCCCTTTTAACCCGTTAGAATTATTTTTGCGTTGATGATTCCTGAACAAACCAATGCTCCCTGGCTTTCATAATCATTTCATTGGCTTGCTTTTCAGTTAAAGCATCGCCCACAATTTCCATGAGTTCATCGCTGGCCAAATCAGCAAAATCATCTAAAGTTTTGACACCTTTTTCGCCCAGCTTCACCAACATTTCATTATTCAGGCCTTCAAATGAGGTCAAATCTTTTGCCAACTTTAATTCCTTTAATTTGGCATTGATTTCATTTTCTTTGGCCACCAAATAAGCCTTGGCTCGATTTTGAAGTTCGGTAGCCAACGCTTCATCAAAGCCTTGAATGCCCGCCAATTCATCCAGCGCGATATAGGCAATGTCTTCTACAGATGAAAAACCTTCTTGGATAAGAAGATGTGCCATCATATCATCAATATCCAAAGCGGACATAAACAAGTTCACGCGTTCTTGTGTTTCTGCTTGACGATGTTCGGCCTCTTGAGCTTCTGTCATCATATCAATGTGCCACCCTGTCAATTGACTCACAAGTCGGATATTTTGCCCACGGCGACCGATAGCCAAGGACAGTTGTTCTTCGTTCATCACGACTTCTACATTTTTGGCTTCTTCATCAATAACGATTTTTAAGACTTCATTGGGTGCCAACGCATTGATGATGAAGGTGGCAGGATCTGCCGACCAAGTAATGACATCAATTTTTTCGCCTTGTAATTCAGCAGTTACAGCCTGCACACGCACCCCGCGCATACCGATACAGGCGCCACGTGCATCAATCGTATTATCGGTGGCATAAACGGCAATCTTGGAACGCGATCCAGGATCACGCGCCACAGCCTTGATTTCAATTTGCCCATCATAAACTTCAGGCACTTCAGCTTTAAACAGGGCTGCTAAGAAATCTGGATGAGAACGGGTGAGGAAAATTTGAGGACCTTTCACTTCACGGCGCACATCCAACACCAAAGCACGGATTCTGTCCCCCACACGATAAATTTCTCTGGGGATCAATTCATCACGGCGGAGCATCGCTTCGGTATGACCAACCTCCACGATTAAATTACCAGCTTCCACACGTTTTACTGTGCCATGGACAATTTGACCTTTTTTATCAACCATTTCTTCATATTGTTGATTGCGTTCAGCTTCACGCACTTTTTGCATAATGACTTGTTTAGCAGTTTGAGCTGCAATTCGACCAAAATCCATCGGGGGCAGGGGATCTGAAATTAAATCACCCACTTTAGCAAATTTGTCAGATTTTCTGGCTTCTGCCAAGGAGATTTGTTTAAATTCATCTTCCACTTCTTCCACAATTGTTAAAACGCGCATCATTTCAATAGAACCGTCATTCGGATCAATATGTGTGCGAATATCATATTCGGGGCCATATTTACTGCGTCCAGCTTTGGAAATTCCTTCTTCCATAGCGGTTAAAATGGCTTCTTTATTCAATCCTTTTTCGTGAGCCAACAAGTCGGCCATTTGAATCAGTTCTGGTCTTGGGAGTGTTGCTGTTTGCATTATTTTTTTCCTTTCGTTTTGTTAAAAATTTCTTCTGGTAAAGTGAGTTTTGCATGCTGAATTTGGTCAAATGGTAATTCTAATTCAACACCTTCAAAATCCAATAAAACGATTTGATTTTTGATGCCTTTTAAAACGCCTTTAAAACGGCGACGCCCATTAATTTCGCTCGCAAGTTCAATCTTGGCATGTTCACCTTTAAAGCGTTCATAATCGGCCAATCTAACTAACGGGCGGTCAATTCCCGGGGAAGATACCTCCAATACCCACTTTCCAGGAAAAGGGTCTGCTACATCCAACAACGCGCTGGCCGTCCGACTGATTTTTGTACAATCTTCCAGCCCCATTTCTTTGCGATCTGTGCGCTCAGCCATAATTTGCAGTGTTTGCAATTCTTTTCCTTGCACTGCAACACGTACTAGTTCATACCCCATATCTGTCAGAGCTGGTTCTATTGTTTTTATTACTGTTTCAATCAAATTCATCTTTATTCCTTTTTGTAAAAAGAGGCGGGACTTTCTGGGGTCCCACCTCTTATTTTGAAAAGAAGTTGTTGCGAGTATTATACTCCCCTGAAATAGGAATGTCAAGTAAAAAAACTATTTTTTTCTGGACAAATTAAAAAAAGTATGCTATTATACCCTTGTTTTCCCCCGTAAAGTTGAGCCAGATAGCAAAAATGGGGCGGGCTTTTTACATTTTTTTGAGGATATATGAACAAACAATTTAATCGCCAACGCAGGCATAATAATCATTCAGGACGTTCTGTCGCTTTGCAACAAATTACCAGATATACCAATTTAGATTCTTCTGGACCTTTAGGGAAATTAAGGGGAACACCCCTTCAATTAGCTGAAAAATATCAAGCAGGTGCGAAAGATGCTCAAACACAGGGGGATGATGTTTTATTTCAAACATGTCAACAATATGCCGATCATTATTTAAGATTACAAGCAATCGCTATCGAAAATGAACAACCTAAAATAAAGCCGGAAGAAAAAGCACCAGAAACGCAGGCTGTTAATTCAGATCCTGCGGAACAAGAAGACAGCGAAAAACAACCTGTTATTGAAAAAAAACATTCGGCCAAAAAATCCCCAGAGGAATCAGATTCCCTTGCAATGCCAATGGAGGCATTACAAGCTCAATCCGAAATACTTTAATTTCAAAGGCCCTTGTGGGCCTTTTTTATTTCTTTTCAGAATATTTAAAGGCGTTAATTTTTCCATTCAGTTCATCAATCAAATCCTGAACAGAACCCTGATGCTGTTGTAGAAAAGCTGTATATTCTTTTTGATAACTGATAACCATTGTCACACCTTCTATCACAATATCTAAGACTTTATAACTTCCATCTTTTTGGCGTAAGCGCCAAGTAACTTCAACGGGGGGATTACCATCAATTTTACTGTCTACGAGGATCTGATTTTTTTGAGAAGCATTGCGCGTTCCTTGGAAAATAATATTTTGACCTTGATACATACCAAATCTGTCTGTCCATGTTTTTGTGGTCAATTGAGTAAAAGCTTCTATAAAATCTTGTTTTTCTTGTTCTGAAGCTTTTTTCCAATAAACCCCCAGAACTTGCTTGGCAATATTTTTCAAATCTAAATTTGTTGTAAATTTTTCATAAAAAAAGGCTTCTCGTTCTTCATTCGTTTTTGTTGCTAAGACCCCTTCTTCAATAATTTCTTTCGCTAACTTGTCCATAAAGTCTATGGCCGGATCCGCGCATAACGCGGGGATCGCCCACAACAAACAAACTAAAGTTAAAATGATTTTTTTCATTCATCCTCCTCATCTATTTCAAAGTCAAATTCATACTCTTTAACTGATTGCGCCTCATTGGGCAAAACTTTATCAATCTTCTTTTGTCTGTTTTGACGATACATCGTTCGCATCGCTGCGTAATAATCCGTCGAAGATTTTTCCAGATTATCCAATAATTCTAATGCTCTTTCACGTTTTACAAAACCTTCTGCTGCTGTAATGCTATAGACCAAGATCGGTTCATGTCGCAAGCGCCAATCCAACGGATTTGTTAAAGCATCTGCTCCGTATCCAATGGCATCCCGAGGATTAGATGGCCCGATTAACGGAAGCATCAAAAACGGTCCTTCATCATGCCATCCCCATTTTGCCAATGTTTGTCCGAAATCATAATCTGGTTCTGGGATATCCAATTCTGTAGCCACATCAAACAATCCAAGACATCCGAAAGTCAGGTTAACCCCAGTCCTTTCCAAAACATAACCTGCATCTTTAATTTGGCCTTGCAACAGAGCATTTAAAAAGTAAGCGGGTTGCTTCAAGGTCGTAAAGACATTAATAACACTTTTCCTGATAAATTCAGGAACAAGCCAACGATATCCTTTTGCAACAGGTTTTAAAACAGCCTTATCCGCCGCCTGATTAAAAGCAAAAACACCTCTATTAAGTGGTTCTAAAGGATCATTTTCAACAGATGCAATATCTTGTTTTTCAGACATTTCTTTCGTACAAGAACAGCCTGATAGGAAGATGCACATCCCCATCATGAAAATCGTTCCCCACAAAAACATTGTCTTTTTTAACATTTTTTCCTTGCTTTTCTTATGAATTTATTCCACACTAAAGCATAAGTCAAGGGTATCAACAACATTAAAAAAGGTCAAGGAAAAAGATGCGATATCAGCATAAATTTTTATTTTTCATAAGTGCATCAATGCTTTATGCATTTCCAAGTCTAGCGCAATCCATTGGCGATATTGATATTTTCGGTGATTTTGATGAGCCAGGCCAAACAACAACTCAGCAAAATGCTCCTTCCCCCACTTCATTGGTTTTGCCTCCTTCTTCAAATGTTCCAGAAGAAAATGAACCTCAAATCGGTCGTGGAAAAGACCCCAAAGATTCTATTATCGTTCCCACACCAGCACCTTTTCCTGATGTATCTATTGATTTAAGTGTACCTCCCCCCCCCGCAAAAACAGCACCATCCCTTGTTAATAACCGTCAAACAGCTATCCCTTTATCTGAAAAAGAAACTCCTACAGCATCTCAACCGGCTGTCCTTTCCGATTTTCATGATGTTCATAAGTTTGAGTTATCGGGTTTTTCTTTAGGCATGAATGCTTCCGAAATTATTCAATTAGCCAAACAAAAAGGCTACCAAATTACTAAAATTCAAAAAGGGATTCCCTTATTTCAAACAACATATTATGATACCTTGTGTCGTCAATCTGGATTACGAGCCCCTAATGCTATCCGTTCATGCATCCAGCAATATGCTCAAGATAGTGATCAATCCTACATAAAAGAACTTAGACTTGAGAACAAATCAGCGCGAGAATCTTTTCAATTCCTATTGACTTCCCCCGCGACAAACAACGAAGTTTATCAGATTGTCTATCAAAACAAAGGGGATAGCTCCTTGAATTTCACCAGACCTAATTTAGCAAAAAAATTAGATAGACAAAAGGCTTTTTTAAATGCTGTTGTTAATTCATTTGGCAATCCTGATGATAGCAAAAAAATGTTGTGGGGTTCTGAAGACAGTGCTTATATGCAGGTTTCTATGTCCGGTTCATCCTATGATGCGGTCATTACGATTGTTGACAATATATTATCTGGTCAAGATTATTTTGCCAACGAAGAATGGCAAAATGAACATCCTTCAACACATCATTTCAGTTTTGCCGAATAAGGGGGAATAAATGGCTGAAGAAAATAACTACCTTATCAATTATACCAAACAGGCAAAGGAGAACCAGTTTCCTCCGTTAATCGGACGCGAAAAAGAACTGGAACGTTTGATTCATATTTTACTGCGTGCCAGTAAAAACAACCCTATTGTTATCGGTCCGGCTGGAATTGGGAAAAGCGCTCTGTTAAAGGGGCTGATTACCTTTATGTCCAGCGAAAGTGCTCCGGAATATATGCAATCTCGTGAAGTAGTTGGATTAGATGTGGCAAAAATTATGTTGGATGCCAAGGATGAAAAAGAATATGCCGATTTAACGAAACAGGCCATGCAAAGTGTCATCGATTCTAATGGACAAAAAGTACTTTATCTAAATGATATCAGCTTTCTGGTTCAAATGGATACCAACCCTGAAAATAAAGAACCGGCTAAGTTTTTAAAGTTAGCTTTAACTTCTGGAAAAGTAAACTGCATGATTGAAACGGATACCCTTCATTATGTAGGCTTTTTGGAAAAAGATACAGCCGTTATGGCGCACTTGCAACCTTTATTGTTAGAAGAACCTACTTTAGAAGAAAGTATTGATATATGTGAAGCAAGAAAAGGGTCATTAGAGGAACACTATAATATTTCAATTCCTCAAGAAACTGTCAAGATTGCCTGTCAATTAACGGGACGCTATATCAAACAGCGCTCGTTTCCGGAAAAAGCATTGGATTTATTGGATGATTCAGCCAGCCTTTTGATGATGGATATTGCCAGAGGAGAAGTATCCGAAGAGTCCAATACTTTAAGAGCGGATTTTTGTTTTCGTACCATTGCTGATTGGACAGGGATTCCTGTTGAAAAGGTGGATGCAGAAGATAAGGCGCGTCTGGCCCATGCTGAGGATATCTTACGCGAACGTGTTGTGGGACAAGATAACGCCGTAAAAGTTGTCGCAGAAGCTTTACGTCGATCACGTTCCGGTTTACAAGATCCCAACCGCCCAATTGGATCGTTTCTCTTTATCGGAACAACCGGAACAGGTAAAACCGAGCTGGCAAAATCATTGGCCGATTTCATGTTTAATGACGAAACAGCTTTGATGCGTTTAGATATGTCCGAATATATGGAAAGGAACTCTGTGGCGCGCTTAATTGGTCCACCCCCGGGATCCCCCGGATTTGAAGCAGGCGGACTTCTGACTGAATCCATTCGTTTGAAACCCTTCCAAGTGATTTTGTTCGATGAAATTGAAAAAGCGCACTTGGATATTTTGAATTTGATGCTTCAGTTGTTGGATGAAGGACGGTTAACAGACAGCAAAGGTGTGACAGTAGATTTCAGAAACACAATCATTGTGCTTACTTCTAACGTCGGGGCCAATTTACCCAGCTATCAGCGTGTAGAAAAACTGACAGAATATTTCAGACCTGAATTTTTGAACCGTTTGGATGACATTGTTTCCTTCCATCAGTTAAAGCCGGATCATTTACGCAAGATTGTGGAAATCCATTTAGGAAAACTTTTAAAACGTGCCAGCGCGCTCGGATATCAAGTAACAGTGGATGAAAAGGCTAAAGATTGGTTCGTGGATGAAGTGTTTGCCAGCAAATTCGGGGTACGCGCCCTAAAACGATTGATTCAAGATCAAGTAGAAAATCCGCTTTCCTTATTGATTATGCAGGAAAAAATTCATCCTGGGATTCCTGTGTTTTTAAATGTGGATGCATCAGGCAGAAAATTACAGGTTTATGCTAAACGCGGAGAGACCAAAATCGAACCACCTCCCCCCACACAGATAGAAGAAATTGTTGAAGAAGCAGCACAAGAAGAAGAGGAAGAATTTGTTCCTGCTCCACGCCCTGATGAAAACACAGCAGAAGAAAAACCAGCCTCAAAAGAGCCTGAAAATGCCAACAAATCTGACGAATCAGCTTCTTGATTGGTATGCACAAAACGGCCGTGAATTGCCTTGGCGCGTGAAGGGCGGGGCACATTTTGACCCTTATGCCGTATGGATTAGTGAAATTATGCTTCAGCAGACAACAGTGGCAACGGTGACGGATTATTTTATCCGTTGGATGAAAAAATTTCCGGATGTAAAGATTTTGGCTAAGGCAGATTTGCAAGAAGTCTTGTTGGCATGGCAAGGACTTGGATATTACACACGAGCCCGCAAAATTCATGAATGCGCCCATGTTTTAACGGAAAAATATAAGGGAGAAATTCCTGTAAATCGGGAAGAATTACTAAAATTACCCGGAATAGGTCCTTATACGGCCAGCAGTATTTGTTGCTTTGCTTTTAACCAACCAGAAACAGTAGTGGATGGAAATGTGATGCGTGTGATTGCCAGATTGCGTGGAATTACCAAGGAAATTACCGCGCCTGAGATTTACCCATTAGCACAAGAATTGACATCCGAAACACATGGAGCAGATTATGCCAGCGCCATTATGGATTTAGGGGCAACGGTATGCACACCGACAAATCCTAAATGTGCAATCTGTCCTTGGATTAAATCGTGTATTGCCTATAAAAAAAGGATACAAGAACAGATTCCGCAAATAAAAAAGCTGGCAAAAAAGGAAAAGTTCGGGCAATTATATTTAATTCAAAATAAAGACGGTGCTTATTTAATTCGCAAACGTTCAGCCAAAGGGCTTTTGGCTGGTTTATGGGAATTTCCATGGGAAGAAATTCCAGCACTGAGCAAAGAAAAATTGCCCCGTGTCGTGCATGTATTCACGCATTTTAAGTTGACATTAGAGTTAATCCGAGCCCCCAAAAAAGCCAATGATTTTCCAGATGGCATATGGGTCAACCCTTGCAACTTTAATCAGTACCCATTCCCAACCTTAATGCAAAAAGTAATCAAGAAGTTATAAAGCCGATGCATGCTGAAACAAGTTCAGCATGCCATCAGATCAAGAACATGATCCTTCTGTTCTTGCATCATTGCTCCAAGTCCAGGTCTTGCCAGCGGCTTTACAGGCAGCAGCTGAATTGGTGTTTGCATATTTTGTCACACAACGATTGCCTTCCCAAGTAAGACCAGCTGCTATACATGCGGCTTGATTCCGTTCATTTGATTTGACATTAGCTCCATCACCAGCAGCAGCATTGCGTCTAGTCGCAGTACATTTGGAAGCTGACCACACATAGCCGGCGGCTTCGCATTTTTCTTGTGAAGACAACAAACTGGGAGCCCAAACACAGTAGGTTTGAACCATGGCTTGAACTCTTTCAACAACTCCATTTGCCACACTATCTGGAATAGGACAATTTGTGTAAGCTGCGCCCCCTACATACAATAATCCACCGTTATGATATCCCATCGTAATGCGAATATTAGATCCAGAGTCATCATGGTACCATCCCCCTTTATCAACATTATAAGAAGTTCCAGCGACTAATTTTTTTGATATTGTAAAGAAGAGTTGACAATTGGGAACATCCGAGACAAGTTGAATAGTCTCACCATCAATAGTATGACTATCTTTCGTCACTTTTGATGGCAGATATCCAAACCTGATCGGGATAACAATGATTGCATTTTTATATCCGCTTGGACACGCATCAATCGTCACTGTTGTTTTTGTATCGGCATTAGATGTAGCCATATTTCCTCGAGCATTGCCATCAATCCCAAAGGTTTTCATTTCTCTTAACATTAAATCACACCAGGTTGTTGTTTTTTTACCTGCGGTATTAGTAAGCGTGGTATCATTATCACTTCCTTTTTTAATATCACATTCCCCATAATATACACTTTTTAAAATGTAATTTGGCAGGATTTCGGACAGGCGAACCCCTCCTCGGGAAGCCAAGCGAATATCATTCATGGTAGAGGTATAGGCCGGATCCAATACATAATTTTCACCCACTTTCAAATCCCCTATATCTGCCGATACTGTTTCTTTGGCAATGATACGCCCTTCTCTGTCAATTGTCAGACCATCTTTTTGTTTGATAACCCCTTCGGCCGTCAATTGTAAAGTTTTATCATGTTCAGAGCCTGAAATTCGTCCTAAATTTAAATCCGTTGCCACATAGACATTGCCGGCCTTTTCGTCTTGTCCTTTGTCGGCTTTACCCACCCAAAAGAGCGGAGAACAGGCTGCCTTATTTATTGTATCTTGCTTGATTTCGCCTTCAGTGGCCACGTTGTGTTGAATGGTATAACAATTGCTATCCCCTCCCACCGAAAAATAATTAAAGGCATGCAATTCTTCAAGCGCAACATCCCAATCCCTGGGTAAATTAACATTAACATCCGGCGCCAAAGATTCCGGTGTAAAGATATCCAAAGCCGTCATCGCTGCATAGGTCGGAGTATCTTCATCGCTAGCAATAATCCCACTTGAAGGTAATTCCCAAGCCCCTAATGCCCCAGCGATACACGTTGTCCCATAATCGGGATTAGAACAAGTAGTAATACCCGGCCCATATACACCGCCATCAGCCCCAATCAATAAAGCAACTCGAGCCGCCCGCTTGAAGTTCCAACCCGTTGAAGGAAGAGTATCATCCTTGGGCGCAACAACCCCATACACAATCTGACGTGCACTGAGGTCTTGTTGGATGTATGTCCACAATGTAAAACGATAAGCAGCATCCAAATCGCCCCCGTCAAACCATCCTTCGGGTAAATATTCTACCACTCCATTAGCTATACTATCAGAAGCTTTCTGGCAACTACCATTGGCATTTAATACTTTACACTCTTCTAAAATGATCGGGCGATTAGCTTGAATATACGCAGAAAATGCTTCCTTGACTGTGCGAATTTCAGACGCCATCTGAATATTATGCAATTCTTGGTTCCGTTGGTAAATTTGACGGAATAACATTGATCCCATCACCCCCATCAAGGCTAAAACAGCAACCACCTCTAACATAATAGAGCCAGCTTCTTTTCGATTTTTTCTGTTCAATATATTCATGCTATTCCTCCATTCATTCTTAACACCCTATATTTCCTGGATTTAGTTCACATGTATGTCAATCCATTGCTGACATCAGCTATTCCAAAACGCTTTTGATCTATCTTGAAATTTTTCTGAATTTTTTTATCGTCTAATACACCGCCATAATAACGAATACCGTAAATATGAGCATCCCCATTTGTTGCCATTCCCATACAGAGGCTTTTCCCCGTTGGATTTTGAGACGAAGCACTTGGAATCGAATAAGTCGACAATTTTACAGCATTTTCATAAACAGTCATTTTTGCTCCATCCCAGGTAAATGTCCAAGATACAACATTATTTTGAACAGCATTGTGATTCGGTGGCAATAATTTATTCTTTGGAGTTATTGAAGCACAAGCGCTACCATCATCCCCCCAGCATAAATAAGTTCTTATTCTGGTTTCACCGTCCACAATATCTTCAGTTTCATAAGCTGTAAAAATTTTTTCAGACACTGCTGAACCTGCTGCTTTTATTGAAAAAAGATCAAAAGCAGGAGTGTCCAAGGTTAGCTCTGCTAATATCGTCAATGTAAATGAACTTCCTAACGAGATTCCTGTATCAAACTCTTCTACAACTTTTAGATAAGGTTTGTCTGCAGAAAAAGAATTGGCCCCCCCAATAGCTTTAGTTGAATTATCAGCCAAATTCCGCCAGTTTTTCTGGGTTGAATGTTCCCCTATGCCAGCATTACTCAGCCCATCATAAAAATAATCGGGAACCTTAGCATAATGGCCAGGTTTCACCCCTTGTTTAAAAGCTGAATAACAAAACAACATATCCTCAAGAGAGCCATCCGAATCATATCCATTTGACCCTATTAAAGCATTTATAAGAGCATTCGGCACCTGATTCGCACACACTCTGTCTTCCTGATGTTCATTTTTATAGATTCTTTGCCCGTTATCGATACACCAATTACTACCTTCTTTTTTTAGAACGCCGCAATTATGTGAACCGCGAATCCGTCTGGCAATAGCGCGACGCCACCGTTCATTCCGACGTATCGGATGTTGTTCATCGGGCCACCAATCAGGACGTTCTGCAAGTGCTGATCCACCCCCATACGTTAAAACATAGCATGTTTTTGCCCACCCCGATGTTGGTTCTTGCGCAAACGCAATCGTTCTTGTCGTTCCTTTTCCGCAAGTATCAATTTCACATTTTTCCAAACAAATCACGCGACTGACAAATCTAGACGAAGAACAACTGTCCCCCGGCTTCCCTGGATTTCCGTTGTTACCAGGACATATGCTGGGTACCATACTATTGGGCATCATTTCTTCAAAATCTTCATTCAAAAAACTTCCGTTTCCCTGAATTGTACTATCCCCAGCACCTAGCCAGGCAAACAAGTAATCTCGCGCTGCTTGGTGTTGATTCAAAAATGGCGCAACCATTCCTTCTGATTGATGCGTATCCCATTCTAACTTATCATCTCGCGGTGTCATCCCGTAAAACAAAATACCCGCCAAAAATGTCAAAACAAATAATAAATAAAGCATTTTTCCCTCTTCTGTCTGAAGTTTAAAGATATTTAAAAAAAAGTGCAAGTATTTTTTATTGCTTTTTTAATTTTTATTTGCTATAATAAACTTTGCTTTGATCCTGCGACACAGGGGAGCACAAGGGAAGAAAAGCTTGTTGGCTGATTAGAACCCTTCGGGAGCGCCCGAAACAGCGTGCTTAAGGGGGTTCATTGGACCCTGAAGTCAGGTGGCACAGCGAACGAAATTCGCCCTGATGCTTAACAAAGTGAAAGGTTATAAAATGCAAACTTATAGAACAAAATTGTGTGGCGAGCTCCGTGCTTCGGATGCCGGCCGAGAAGTCATTCTTTCAGGATGGATTCAAACAAAACGCGACCACGGAAACCTGTTATTCGTGGATTTGCGCGACAATGATGGCATTACTCAATGTGTAGTGGATATCAATGCCCCTTGCTTTAAAGAATTAGAAAAGGCCCGTCCTGAATCCGTTATTCGTGTGGAAGGCAAAGTCGTTTTACGTGATGCCACCACCGTCAACCCCAAAATGCCGACCGGTGAAATTGAAGTGGTAGTAAACAAAGTCGAAACTTTGGGCGAAGCGCAAGTATTACCGTTTTTGATTACTGCGGATTCTGCGGAGTTATCTGAAGAACAACGCTTGACCTATCGTTTCTTGGATTTGCGTAGAAGCAAACCTCATGCCAACATTTTAATGCGTAACCGCCTGAACAAATTTGTGCGGGATGCCATGTGGAACATGGGTTTTACGGAATTTCAAACACCGATTTTGACCTCATCCAGTCCGGAAGGCGCACGGGATTATCTGGTGCCAAGTCGTGTCCATAAAGGCGAATTTTATGCCCTTCCTCAATCCCCACAACAGTTTAAACAATTGCTGATGGTGGCTGGCTTTGATCGGTATTTCCAACTGGCACCATGTTTTCGCGATGAAGATTCCCGGGCTGATCGTTCGCCTGGGGAATTTTATCAGATTGACTGGGAAATGTCCTTTGTAACACAGGACGAAATTATGGAAGTGGGCGAAAAATTAATCAGTGCCATTTTCAAGGAATTTGCACCAGAATCCATCTGTACTCAGGCTCCATTTCCACGCATTCCATTTGATGAAGCGATGCTGACCTATGGGACAGATAAACCGGACTTACGCAACCCCTTAAAAATCGTGGATGTGTCCGAAGTTTTTGCAGGCTCTGAATTCGGCATCTTTGCCAACACCGTTGCCGAAGGTGGTTTTGTCCGTGCCATTCGGGCACCAAAATCTGCCGATAAACCACGTAGCTGGTTTGATAAACTGAATGCTTTTGCGGTTGAAAACGAAATGGGTGGGCTTGGCTACATTGTTCGTACGGCCGAGGGCAACAAAGGACCTATCGCCAAAAAATTGGATGAAGCCAGACTCAATAAACTGTTTGAACTAACAGGACTGGAAAACGGTGACAGCGTCTTCTTTATCTGTGGTAAGGGCGAAAAAACAGCCCTCTTTGCCGGTAAAGTCCGCAACTTATTGGGTAAAGAATTAGACCTCTTTGAAAAGAACGCTTTCCGTTTCTGCTGGGTCGTGGATTTCCCATTCTATGAAATGGATCCTGACACAGGCAAACCCATGTTCAGCCACAACCCATTTTCTATGCCACAGGGCGAATTGGAAGCCTTGCAAACCAAGGATCCTTTAACCATCAAAGCCTATCAATTTGATATGGTGGGCAACGGCTTGGAAATGCTGTCCGGTGCTATCCGTAACCACAGACCAGATGTGATGTTCAAAGCCTTTGAAATCGCAGGCTACGGCCCAGAAGTGGTGGAAGCCAAATTCGGTGGCATGTTGAATGCCTTTAAGTATGGTGCCCCTCCACACGGTGGTGCAGCGTTTGGGTTTGACCGTATTGTGATGATGTTGGAACAAGAAGACTTTATCCGTGAAGTGATTGCGTTCCCATTCAATCAACAAGCTCAAGACTTGTTGATGCATGCTCCATCACCTGTGACAGA
>JAGCFA010000034.1 GCA_017650375.1 Alphaproteobacteria bacterium
AAAATATGAAACGCAAATCAACAGCGTTGGTTTAAGTGTTCAGTATCACTTTTAATTAAAAAAAGTCCTTGACAAAGTCCCCCAAAAAGTGTATCACTTGGGGGATTTTTATTTAACCAAAGGAGAAAAAATGTTTAAAACACTTGATGATTTTGATTTTAACGGAAAGACCGTTTTTGTGCGGGCTGACTTGAATGTGCCGGCAAAGGATGGGCAAATTACCGATACAACCCGTATTGATCGCTTTGTGCCGACTATGAAGGAAATCGCTGAAAAAGGTGGTAAAGTTGTGGTGGCCAGCCATTTTGGACGTCCTAAGGGAGAAAAGAAACCCGAATTTTCCATGGCCTTTTTGGCACCCGCTTTGGAAAAAGCCTCTGGTTTAAAGGTTGCTTTTATTGATGATTGCATCGGTGAAAAACGCGATGAAGCCGTTCGTGATTTGAAAAACGGCGAAGTGCTTTTATTGGAAAACCTGCGCTTTTATCCGGGGGAAGAAAAAAATGATCGCGAATTTGCTGAACATTTGGCTAACAGTATTGACATCTATATTAATGACGCTTTCTCCACAGCGCACCGCGCGCACGCGTCCACAGAAGGCATGGCACATTTGTTGCCTCGTGGGGCAGGGCGCTTGATGCAGGAAGAATTGCAGGCTTTGGATAAAGCTTTGGGCAATCCTGTTCATCCAGCCGTGGCTTTGGTTGGTGGCAGTAAAGTTTCCACAAAATTGGATTTATTGGGCAATTTGGTTAAAAAGGTGGATTACCTGTTAATTGGCGGTGGTATGGCGCATACTTTCTTGGCTGCCAAAGGAATCCCCATGGGTAAAGGGTCATTAGTTGAACCCGATATGATTGACACTGCCAAAAACATTTTGGCAAATGCCGGTAATTGTCAAATTGTATTGCCAACAGATTTAGTCTGGGCAGATGAATTTGGCGAAGGTCAAGAAGCTCATACTTCTGATGCCGATAAAGTCCCTGAAGGCAAAGTATTGATGGATATTGGTGAAAAATCCGTGGCCGAATTTGCCAAAGTTTTGGAAGGGGCAAAGACTTTGATTTGGAACGGCCCTGTGGGGTGCTTTGAAATTAAACCCTTTGATAAAGGCACAAATGCTTTGGCTGATGTAGTTGTCGGACTTACAAAGTCTGGTAAATTGACCTCAGTGGCAGGTGGTGGGGATACTGTTTCCGCCCTTAAGAAAGCAGGGGCAGAACCAGCACTCACCTATGTGTCAGCTGCGGGTGGTGCTTTCTTGGAATGGATGGAAGGAAAATCTCTCCCAGGCGTAGCTATCTTGGAAAAATAAAAACAAAAATTTTAAAATACCCTGTTGAAAGACGGGGTATTTTTTTGTTGCTTTTTTTGGGGAAATATGCTTATTTAAATGAAAAAAAAAGGAGAGGTTATGCGTTTTTTTAAAGTTTTTTTATTTTGTTTGATGATGTTTGTTTCGCCGGCAATGGCAGAACTTAAAATTGATGTATCTGGAGCACAAACAGAACCAACACCGATTGCACTTCCTGATTTTTATGCTCTGACGACCTCTTTGGATAAGATAGCGGTAAATATGACAGAAATTGTTCGTCAAGATTTGGAAAGTTCAGGTTTGTTCCGAGTGGTTGATCAAGATGCCTATTTGCAACGTTTAACGGGCATTCATACACAGATTAATTTCCGCGATTGGCAAGCCATCAACGCTCAAGCACTTATTCAAACACAATTGGAAGAAACTGCTTCTGGGGATTTGAAAGTGTCTTTCCGGATTTGGGATGTCTATACTGAACAGCAAATGATTGCTAAAGTTTTAACAGCTAAGCCAACCAGTGAACGGAAATTAGCCCATATTATTGCTGACACGATTTATGAACGTTTGACTGGAGAAAAAGGGTATTTTGATACAAAGATTGTTTTTGTCAGTGAAACAGGAAATATGAAAAATCGTAAACGCCGTTTAGCCGTAATGGACCAAGATGGGGCAAATGTTCGCTATTTGACAACGGGAAAAGATATGGTAATGACGCCCCGTTTTTCGCCTAATATGCAAAAAATTACTTATATGTCCTATGCTAGTGGCGAACCAAAAGTTTACCTTATGGATGTGGAAACAGGGCAGGCTGAATTGGTTGGAAAATTTGAAGGGATGTCTTTTGCTCCGCGTTTTTCAACGGATGGGAAAAAACTGATTATGTCTTTTGCAAAACGGGGAAATTCAGATATTTACAGTTATGATTTGGCAACTGGTGAACAAAAACAACTCACCAATCATCCTGCTATTGACACTTCGCCCAGTTATTCGCCAGATGGGAAGAGTATTGTTTTTAATTCGGATAGGTCAGGGAATCAGCAACTTTACGTGATGGATGCAGATGGGAGTAATGTGCGCCGAATTAGTTTTGGGGAAGGTACCTATGCGACACCGGTTTGGTCGCCACGAGGGGATTATATTGCCTTTACTAAGATTAAGGGAGGTACTTTTTACATTGGTTTAATGCGTTCAGATGGCACTGGGGAGCGTCTGATTGCAGAAGGTTTTTTGGTAGAAGGGCCAACTTGGGCTCCGAACGGTCGAGTTTTGGCTTTTTTCCGCCAAGAAAAAATGGGTTCAACAGGTTGGTTTAATAAAGATGTTATGCTTCACAGTATTGACATTACCGGTCATAATGAGCGTGAGCTGAAAACACCATATGATGCTTCGGATCCGACTTGGTCTCCACTTTTGCATTAAAAAGTTCTTGACAAGGCGGATACATTCGTTTTAGAATAGGCAAAAAGTAAAAGGGGTAAAAGGGAATGTTTTTTATTCAAAATCGGAAAAAAAACTCATCTGAAACAGGTCGCAGCCTGCTTGAGCTGATTGCAGTAGTTGCGATTATCGGCTTGTTGGGTGTTACCTCGATTAAAGGGTATGATTACGTTACGAACAAAGGCAAAGCGCATAATTTAGCGCAAGTGGTAACGACTTTAGTTGCTGAAACGCGTTCGGCTTTGGCAGGGGGGCGCTCTACGGTTCCGGAAAGAAAGGTTAAAGGCCCTTATGATCAAGAGATCACCTTAAAAGATGCATCTGATTATAAAAAATACTTTGATATATCAACGAATACAGACGATAAAATTCTTTGTAATGAATTAACCAAATCCTCTTTGATTGCGCCGGATATAGTCTTAGTAAATGGTAATATAAATGGGGAATGCCCCGGTGAGATTCGCTTTTTGTTTAAAAAAGAACTTGCCGGTGAAGCGACGGATTTAACTTATACTGATCCTGAAACAGGGGAAAAACGTTTATGCCCGCCGGATGCGATATGTACAACAAAAGGGGTAGTTTGTTTGGATGAAGAAAAGCATTTTGAAAATGGAAAATGTCAGAAGGATTGTGCTGAAGCGGCTCTCGTCTGTAATGAAGCTGGGGATCCAACGGAATGTAAAGACGGGTATTATTTGAACAAGAAGCAATGTGTTGCTTGTCCTGAACACGCCACAAAATGTTCAGATGGTGAAACAGCTACAGCCTGTGAAGCAGATTTTTATTTGCGTGACGGACAATGTCTGGAATGCCCCGAAAACGCCACCTGCGCCGGGGATACGGATGATTTTGTTTGCGACGAAGGC
>JAGCFA010000035.1 GCA_017650375.1 Alphaproteobacteria bacterium
AAAATGTGAATCGGATAACACCTGAATTATTTAAAGCAGTCCCTACTCCAAAAAAAGCTATTGAATTAGGAGAAGATGGCGTAAAACCTTATGTTAAATCAATCAACTATTTTAACAATAAAACGCGCTCTATTGTCGCCTTGGCTCAAAAATTGTTAGATGAATACAATGGCAAAATTCCAACGGATTTTGATACGCTGACCACACTTCCCGGCATCGGCAGAAAAACAGCCAGTGTGTTTTTAAATGTCGCCTATCACAAACCCTATATCGGTGTGGATACGCATGTATTCAGATTAGCAAATCGGTTAAAACTTTGTACTGGGAAAACACCGGCTGAAGTTCAAGAAAAATTAGAAAAAATTGTGCCAGAAAAATACAAAACAGGGTTTGCTCTGGCTTTGGTTTTATTAGGAAGGTATATTTGTCAAGCACGTAAGCCAAGATGTGGGGAATGTCCAATCTATCATATTTGTAGAGCTGATGAAAAAATAATCAAATAAGGGGGAAAAATGAAATTTTGGGGAGTCTTAATTGCTGTTTTAAGTTTTTCTTTTTACGGAATGGCTCAAACAAATATGGATGCTGTCTTTTCTGCTGATAATCAAAATTTAATCTATACGGGCCAGCCTAAAGATTACACCGGTTCTCCGGTCGTTTTTATTGAAGGCGTTTCAGATGAAAAATCTTCTGAAGATAAAGAGTCAATAAAACCTCTCCCCCCTTTACAACACAGTAATATTCAAAATTCAATTAAAATAAATTCTGGTTTCGGACATGAAAAAGAAGTTGCTTTCATTCCACACACTGTTGATTGGAATTTTATCATTCAAATTTTAAATGATGATGAAATCGCCGTTAAAGAGGAAATTTTGTTTATCAAGACAAATGAAATTCCCGTTCTGATTCGTGATTGGCCTAAGCAAGACTTTTATTTGACTGAAAGTCGGATTAATGGTCAAAATCTCGCCTTAAAACCAATCAAAGAAAAAGAGAAGTTAGTTTTGAAATTACCTGATTTAGAAACTGGTTTACATAAATTAAACTTAAGTTATACGATAAAAAATGCTGGGATTTTTTCCCAAAAATCAGCAAAAATCGTCTTGCCTTTGATGGGAAGCGGATGGGATTTACCGACGGATTCTTTAAAAGGAGTTATTTTATTTCCCAATCAGGTAAAAAATTCAACACTTTCCTTTTTATTCGGAAAAAACAAGCTTGAAATAAAAGAGGCTTTTCAAATACAGTCAGACAAAAACGGAAACTTATTTTTCCGTTCGGCTCATTTGATTCCTGCTTCTTCTCCCATGCAATTAAATTTACATTTGCAATTTGATTCTTTTGTAAAAAGGGGAATTTGGGATAAATTAGCAGAATCAACTTCTTTTTTAATTTTTATAATCTCTTTGGGGATCATTTGCCTTTATCTGCTACTAAATCTTATTGAAATAAAAATTAGTTCTGAAGAAGAAGTTGCGCTTCGCAAAAAAATGTCCCCGAAAAATTCTGTTTTAAAAGCCTTTTTAAATCGAACTGGAGAAATTTGGATTGGCTTGATTCTTTTGTGGGGAGGAACTTTCTTGGCCCTTTATTTTACCAGTTCTTTTTTTTCAACAATAGAAATACAATTTTTAATTTTTATCCCTTGTCTTTTTGTTTTTATATTGGATCATTTCATCTTGAAAAAAAGACAGCAAAAACTTTATTTAATACAATCTGAATTTAAAAAGGATATAAAAAAATGAAAAAAATTATCTTGTTCCTGAGCCTTTTATTAATAGCCAACTTTTCATGGGCTGCAAAGGAAAAAACACCCATTTTGGAACGCACAAGAAACCATCGTCTTGAATTATTACAAAAGCAAGATGAATTATTAGAGTTACTTTTACAAATTCCCTTTGAACAACGTCAATATATTTTCCCTTTATTATCCGCCAAACAAAGTATTCCTAAAAAGATAAAAACCCATCCAGATGTTTTGGTATGGAAAGGGAAACGTCCTACACGTATTGCTGACCGTTTCAAAAATGATAAAGAGCTGATCCAATATCTGCCTGAACAATTTTATTATTTCTTGGCACCGGAAATGTGGCCAGCAAAAGGAAAGCCATTATGGGAAGGAAATCCAAATCAAATTTTACATAATATGATAGAACAGCAAGTCGATCATTCGGAATTATCTGTCATGCCAGAAGAATTAACAGATATATATAACGGCTTGGTTCTTTTACAAAAACAGGTGCAAAAAGAAGCCAAACAGCCTGATTTTCCCCTCTTTTTTGAAAAATGGATTTTATCTTTACCAAAAGAACTTCAACAAGATATACAACAAAAAACAGGGTTGTCTGCTAAAGATTTTGGGAAAAAAGTAGATCAAGTGGCAAAAAATTATCGCTTGTACCAAAAACAGAAAATCCCCCCTGTTTCTAATGAGCAAAAACTGGTGCAGGAGTATTGGTCTTTAATTCCGTTTCTTTTCCAAAAAACAGGCTTTAGAGATGCTTTAGATTCTTCTATTTATCAAGATTGACAAATGCTTTATTTTTAAGTATAATATTCCCACTTGATACAGAAAAGGAGTTTTTAATGGTTTGGACAGATGATAAAATTAAAAAATTAAAAAAATTATGGTCTTTAGGTAAAGCAACAGCTGAAATTGCTAAAAATTTGGGGATGAGTAAAAACTCAATTATCGGGAAAGTACATCGCCTAGATTTGGCTGCTCGCCCTTCTCCCATCAAAGTTGAACCAAAACCACAAAAAAAAGCCCCACCTAAAAAACCAGAAATTGTTCGTTTAATTGATTTGAAAATCAATACATGTCGTTGGCCAATCGGGGATCCGACAGATGAGGATTTCCACTTTTGCGGAGAACAGACTGTAACAGGTAAACCTTATTGTTTAGCCCATTGCCAAGAAGCCTATTTAAATATGGCTCCTGAAACAGAAAAGGAAAAGAAAAAATAATGGAATGTAGCCCCAAAACACTCTGCCTTGTTGATGGCTCGGGCTATATTTTTCGGGCATTTTATGCACTTCCTCCTATGAATAGAGCAGACGGAACCCCTGTTAATGCTCTTTATGGTTTTACAGCTATGATGATGTCGCTATTACAAGAAAATGCATGCGACAATATTGTTGTTGTTTTTGATGCAGCTAGGCGTAATTTCAGAAATGAAATCTACCCAGAATATAAGGCTAATCGGTCAGAAACGCCCCCTGAATTAATTCCCCAATTTCCATTGATTCGTGAAGCTTGCGATGCTTTGAATGTCGCTAAAATTGAAAAAGAAGGCTATGAAGCCGATGATTTGATCGCAACTTATGCCAGAATTGCCAAGGAAAAAGGAATGAAGGCTCGTATCATTTCTGCAGACAAAGATTTAATGCAATTGATGGATAACAACACCAGCCTTTATGATCCCATGAAAAAAAAGGAAATTACATTAGAGGATGTAGAAAAAAAATTTGGGGTTGCCCCTGATAAAGTGATAGAAGTGCAAGCATTGATGGGCGATTCAACGGATAATATCCCTGGGGCAAGCGGAGTCGGGCCGAAAACAGCTGCTACCCTGATTCAGCAATTTGGATCCATTCAAAATATGTTTGCCCATTTAGATGAAATTTCTTCCGAAAAACGACGTGAAGGATTGCAGGCGGATAAAGAAAAAATAGAAATTTCAAAAAAGTTGGTGACTTTAGATAAATTCGTACCAGTAGATGAAAATTTAACAACTTTTGCCCGTCAAAATATTCAGATTCAAAAGTTGACCGACTTTTTAAATTTGAATAATTTTTCCAGTTTGGTCAAACGTCTTTCTTCTTCCCATTTTGAAAGAAAATCAGCCGAAGTTTCGCAAAAGGAAATTAAAATCATTACATTAACAAATGAAAAAGAAATTCAGGAAATGATTCAAGAATTAAGACAAACTCCGCGTTTTTCTTTTTATTTAGAACAAAATGAATCTGATGAATTTATCGGAATCGAATTAGCTAATCAGAGCTGTGTTTACCATATCGATTTGATGAATCCTCTTCCTCAAAGAGATTTATTTTCCAATGCCGAAACCGTTTTTAGTTCTGGTTTTTTGAAACTTTTAAAACCGCTTTTTGAAGATAAAAATCTTATCAAAGTCGGGCATGATATTAAAATGGCTATCCATTCGTTAGCGTCAAAAGGAATAACTGTTGAAAAACCATATGAAGATATTATGTTAATGAGTTATGATTTAGATGGTTCAAAACACGCGCATGATTTAGAAACTTTGATGCAGATTTATTTCCCGAATCAAGAAAAAGCAGGAAAAGAAGCTTTTTTTATGGGGGAAATTGCAAAGCAAATTAAAGAAAAATTAATTACTCAAAACGAATTAGCAATCTATGAAGATATTGATGCACCGTTGATTCCTATTTTGGTTGATATGGAAAAAGAAGGTATTTTGCTGGATAAAAAACATTTGAAAAAACTGGATACATTATTTAGCCAAAGATTAAACGACCTTACCGACAAGATTCACACTTTAACAGGAGAAGAAGTCAATATTAATTCCCCTATTCAGTTGGGTATTATTTTATTTGAAAAAAGGGGCTTACCCGGTGGAAAAAAAGGCCCTAACGGTCATTGGATTACTGATGTAAAAGTATTAGAAAAATTAGCCCATGAAGAAGGCGACGAGCTGGCTGAATTGATTTTACAATATCGG
>JAGCFA010000003.1 GCA_017650375.1 Alphaproteobacteria bacterium
TTAAACCGGACAGCTTATGGCTGACATCGGCGATATCACGCCCTGTTTTTTCCAATCGATCATACATTCTGGAAATTTCTTTATCTAAGTAGGCTGTTTCAATATCGCGGCATGTTTGGCGAACAATTTCTCGGTTAGCATTCTTTAAATCTTGTTGCATTTGTTTAACGATTTGTTCTGTTGTTAAATCCGGATTATTCTGGCGTTGTTCAATCACGTAAGGCAGATCGTAGACGATATTTTCCAGAATTTCTTGGATTTGATTGTTCTTCAGGCCTTTTTTGCATTTAATATCAATCATATCAAAGGCTACGCTGGCTTCAAATACATCTTCAACAACAATGAAAGGGAAAAAGTCAGCAAAGCCTTTTAAATGAATTTCTTTTAAATATTCTAAGATGTGATGGAAAAATCCTTTTACATTAAATATTACAAAGGGTTTAATGGGGATTAAACCGTCTTGCATGGCAACGCAATCGAAAGCCAATTCATCCAACGTCCCAGCACCCCCTGGGGTAAAAATAATGAATTCGGATTTCAAAAGTTCTCTTTTGCGTTCTTCTAAAGTATGTGCGACCACAATTTCTGAAATTTTTTCTAATTCTTTTTCGGTATCATAACGTTTCAGGTATTCGTCTGTTGTGACACCTTTAATGGGCTTTGTTGATTTGTCAGACCAACTTTCCAAAACTCCTCTGGCAACGGCTCCCATAATTCCTCGGCTGGATAGTCCGAAAGAAAGCTGATAATTTTGGCGGCCAATTTCTTTACCTAATTTATATACTTCTTCCTCGTAAATTGGATTTTTCCCCAATCGAGATCCTCCAGCTACAAATACATGTTTTGGCTTTTTTTCTAAGGCTGCTTTCTTTGTTTTTTGAATTGCCATAGTATACCCCTTTCTTTTGACTTTTTTGATATTTAAAACTATTTTTGAAAAAAAAGCTAGATATTTTTTTTAAAAAATGCTAAACCTACATTCATTAAACATATAAAAAGGAGAAAAAATGCTAAAGAAAATTTTGGGAGGTTTTATTTTCGTTGCTCTATTGGGCGTGGGTGGCTATTATTCTTGGCGTTTAACACGTCCGGTTCAAAAACAACAAGCACCAGTTCCAGTTGTTGATGCAGTTCGTCTTTCAGAACAAGAAATCCATCCGGAAGCCAGTTTTGTGGCTAAGATCGAAAGTCAAGATAAAGTGGCTTTGCGTGCTCGTGTAACGGGATTTTTGCAAGAACGTTTATTTCAAGAAGGTGAAATTGTTAGAAAAGGTCAACCTCTGTTTATTATAGAACAGGTCAATTTTGAATCAGCAGTAAAATCTGCCGAGGCTAATTATGATAAAGCTGTTGCTGCTGCTAAAAATGCGACCAGTCAATACGAACGGACAAAGAAACTTTACCAAACAAAAGATGTCAGTAAGGCTAAATTAGATGATGTTGAGGCTGCCTATGATTCTGCTAAAGCGACAGTCAATCAAATGCAGGCGTTGTTGGATGTGGCTAAACAAGACTTGGATTATACGGTTATTCGTTCCCCTATGGATGGGAAAGTGGGAGAATCCGTCTTTTCTGTGGGAGAATTGATTGGGCCTAACTCGGGAG
This sequence comes from Alphaproteobacteria bacterium, assembly GCA_017650375.1. GTDB lineage: Bacteria > Pseudomonadota > Alphaproteobacteria > CAAHEQ01 > UBA3637 > UBA3637. Next base: position 1,606 of record JAGCFA010000003.1, read on the forward strand.
TTTTGGCACAGGTGGTTAAAATTGATCCCATTGATGCTGTTTTTTCCGTCAGTGAAAATCAGCTGATGCAACTCAGACATCAATTTCCGTCAACAGATGATGCTGAAGCTTATTTTATTTTTTCAGATGAACGGGAATATCCTATTATAGGTCAGGTTGATTTTGTTGATGTTGTTTTGGATGAACAAATGAATACGTTAAAAATGAAGGCTTCTTTTGCTAATCCGGAAGGGAAATTAATTTCCGGTCAATATGGACGTGTCCTTTTAAAAGGGAAAAAGCCCATGAATGTTTTGACAGTTCCACAACGTTCTGTCCAACGGGATAAAAATCAAGCCTATGTTTACGTGGTAACTCCTGAAAATAAAATAGAAAAACGTGTGGTAACAATTGGGATGGATTTGCCGGATTTTCTTTACGAAGTTGTTTCTGGGTTACATGCCGGTGAAGTCGTTGTAACTGACGGTTTCCAGAAAGTGATGCCAGGGGCTACAGCTAAGGCAAATATTTCCAACGTAGACTAAGGGGGAAGAATGATCGCAGATGCTTTTATTAAACGGCCTCGTTTAGCTTCAGTTTTATCCATTGTGATTGTTTTGGCGGGATTGTTGATTTTATCATCTATTCCTGTGGAACAATATCCAAACATTACACCGCCTTCTGTCCAAGTTAGTGCCACTTATCCGGGGGCAAGCTCAGACGTGGTGGAATCCACGGTGGCTCAACAAATAGAAGCAGCTGTGAATGGTGTGGAAAACATGATTTACATGAGTTCTACTAGCTCAGATGATGGTTCTTATCGTCTGACAGTTACCTTTAAAATCGGGACCGATTCCAATATGAATGCTGTGAACGTTCAAAACCGCTTGAAACAAGTGGAAGCACTGTTGCCAGAAGAAGTCCAACGTCAAGGGGTGGTGGTTCAAGCACGTATGCCTTCTATGCTTCAGGTGCTTTCCTTGGTGTCAACTGATCCCAAACATGATGGCGCCTTTTTAACCAACTACGCTCTTTTGAATGTGAAAGATGAACTTGCACGTACCAATGGGGTAGGCGAAGTGTTTGTCTTTTCCTCACTTAACTACAGTATGCGTGTATGGCTCAATAATGATAAATTGAAAAGTCTTAAACTTTCCACCAATGAAGTATTGGCTGCTATTCGTTCACAAAATATTCAAGCACCACTCGGGCGTATTGGTGTGATGCCCTCCACGGATGACCAGCAATTTCAATTTTCTTTAACGACAACAGGGCGTTTATCTACTCCTGAAGAATTTGGTGAAATTGTGATCCGCGCTAATAAAGATGGTTCCTACCTTTTATTAAAAGATATCGCAAGGATTGAACTGGGAACTGAATCTCAAGAAGTGAGAGCCTTTTTTGACAGTAAGCCTTCAGCCGGTATGGCTATTTATCAATCTCCAGGCTCTAATGCTGTTAGCGTAGCTAAAGAACTTGCTAAAACAGTCAAACATTTGGAAGCCCGTATGCCTGAGGGTATGTATATGGAAACGCTGTATGATAGTGCCGAATTTGTTCAAATGTCTTTGGATGAAATTTATCAAACGATTTTTGAAGCGTTTGTATTGATTGTGTTGATTACCTTTATCTTTTTAGGAACTTTGCGGGCGACTTTGATTCCAACCTTAGCGATTCCTGTTTCTTTAATCGGTGCTTTTATCGGCATGAGTATTTTTGGGGTTACAGCAAATACAATTTCCTTGCTTGCGCTGGTATTGGCCATCGGTATTGTGGTGGATGATGCTATTGTGGTGGTAGAAGACGTAGAAACGATGATGAGTCAACATCCTGAACTGACGCCACAACAAGCCGTTAAAAAGTCCATGGACCGTATTACAGGACCGATTATTGCTATTACATTAGTTTTGCTAGCGGTGTTTGTACCCGTTGCCTTTACCCCTGGGATTTCAGGTATTTTGTACCGTCAATTTGCTATTGCTATTTCAGCCGCCATGGTGATTTCAGGGCTTAATTCGTTGACACTAAGTCCGGCTGTTGCCACAATTATTATGCGTCCCAATCAAAAACCATGGGGCTGGGTGCAAAAGCTGATGAATATCATTGATTATGCACGTAATATTTATTCAAGAACAGTGGGTAAATTGATTCCGTTTTCTAAGGGTGTTTTGTTGGTTATAGCCCTTTTTGGTTTAGGGGCATGGATTTTGTTCAAAGCGACTCCATCTGGCTTCTTGCCAGCCGAAGATCAAGGCTCGTTCATGATGGATGTTCAGTTGCCTTCAGGGGCCAGCTGGAATCGGACATATGATGTGTCAAAAGTAGTGGAAGAACGTTTAAAACAAATTCCGGAAGTTTCCAATACGATGGCGGTTGTGGGTTTCAGTATGCTGAATGGAGGACTCTCCTCAAATAACGCTTTCTTTGTGGTGAAATTGAAACCCTATAAAGATCGTAAAAAAGCCAATCAAGAAGTGAATGCCATTATTGGGAAAGCGGCAGCATTAACCGCTGATATTAAGGAAGCGCGTATTATTCCGTTTAACTTACCAGCTGTGATGGGGGTCTCGCTTTCCTCTGACTTTGAATATATGCTCCAAAGTACCGAAGGGGCTACGCCAGAACAACTTTTGCAAACCGCACATGGAATTATTGCTAAAGCAAATAAAGATCCGCATTTGGCCCGTGTTTACACGCTTTACACTACCGATTCTCCACGTGTGAGTTTGGAAATCGATCGTAAAAAAGCTTTTGCTCTTGGTGTTCAGATTTCTGATATCTTTGCCACAATGCAGACCATTTTAGGTGGGGCGTATGTGAATGACTTTAACCTTTATGGGCGCACATGGAAAGTGGAAGTGCAGGGTGACATTATGGAACGCCGCACTTTGGATGATATTTTCAAAATCAATATCAAGAATAATCGAGGTGAGATGGTGCCTTTGCGCTCACTAGTAACGGTAAAACGGACGGTAGGAGCTCAGAGTATTCAACGTTATAACAATTATCGTGCGGTAAAAATTCAAGGTTCTCCAGCGCCTGGGATGGGCTCAGGAACAGCTATGCAGGTGATGGAATCCCTTTCCAAAGACTTACCAGAGGGATATCAATATGCTTGGACTGGGATGAGTTATCAGGAACAAGAAGCAGGTTCTCAAACCTTATTGATTTTTGCTATGGCCTTTGTGTTTGCCTATCTGTTTTTAGTGGGGCTTTACGAAAGTTGGGTCATTCCGGTTCCAGTGATGTTGTCTATTGTAATTGGTGTTTTTGGAGCAATGGCTTTAATTTTTATGCGTAGCATAACAAACGATTTGTATGCTCAAGCAGGAGTAATTGTTTTGATTGCATTGGCGGCCAAAAATGCTATTTTGTTGGTGGAATTTTCTAAAGATCAACATGCACAAGGCGTACCAGTGCGTGAAGCAGCCAAAAATGCGGCGCATATGCGTTTTCGTGCGATTATGATGACGGCGTTTTCGTCTTTGATGGGATTTGTACCACTTGTTTTTGCTACAGGGGCAGGGGCCTTAGCACGTCGTGCGATTGGGTCTTCCATTTTTGGAGGATTGGCGGCGGCTTCATTCATTGGAATCTTCTTTGTTCCTCTTCTTTATGTCTTTTTTCAAGAGCTAGTTGAGCATTTTTGGCACAAAGAATAATAGATAGAAAACACCCTACTTTGGCAGGGTGTTTTTTTATGAATTTTTTAAAAAAAGACTTGTTTTTTTGTTTTTCTTATGTTAGCATACCCTCATAAATCGTCTTTCCGGAGGGAGCTAACATGTTATTCAGAGTACTATTCTTTTTAACTTTTTTATTTTTTTCATTCACTTCATGGGCAGATTCGGTAGAAGATTTTTATTTAAATCGTGATGGTTATACCTACATGAAAACAATCATTAATTTTAGTTCTTATGAAAATGGTTGTTGGTTTTGTCCTCTTTTTAGGACTTTGTTTACAGCTATGAATACGTTTGCACGAGAGATTGAACTGAATTTGATTGATGTTCTTACTAAGTTTTTGATTTTGGGTTTTTTGTTTTATCTTTTATTTAAAGTGTTGCAGTCGTTTTTATCTTTTGGGGCTATTAATCCTAAAGAATTTTTGACCGGATTGTTTGTTCCTTTTTTGAAGCTAATGTCGGTTGTTTTAATATTATATTGGGGAATGCCAGCTGTTTATCGTTATATAGTAAATCCTTTGGCTGAACTGTCCATTGGTTTTGCTTTGGAAGTTAACGGAACAACAACTGGTTTAGCTGACTTACTCAATAGTACAGAAGTAATTAATAACAGCGGTTTTCATATTCCTACTGTATGTGATCCTTCTGTGGTTTATCCAGAAGAAAATACAGTTGGCTTTTCTCAAGGTGTTATTAATGCGATCCAATGTTTTCTGATAACTCAAGCTACTTCATTGATCAGCAAAATGGCAGTGGGTGTTACCTTTATGGTTGACTGTTGGAATGAAGTCAGTATTTTGCATCCTTTTCCAAATCTTTGGATGCTTTTTACAGGGCTTTTCCTGTTTATTGGTTGTTTTATTTTGTTTTTATCATTTCCGTTTAAATTAGTGGATTCAATGATTCGATTGATGATATTTTCGGCTCTTTTACCATTGTGGATCACTTTTTGGGTGTTTCCAATCACACAGAGTAAATCTAAAGCCGGTTTCCAACTCTTTTTTAATGTGCTGATAACCTTTATTTGTTTATCAATAGTTTTGAAAATGGTTTTGATTGTTTTGGAATCAGCTTTTGTTGGTTTAAGTGATTGGGCTACATTTGAAAGTTTGCTTATAAACGACAGAACAGAAGAAGCTATGCAGATGATTGATTGGAGCGGACGTGCTTTCTTTATTTTTGTGGCTATGTTGCTTATGGCAAATTCTTTGGTTAAAAGTATTGACAGCTTTGCTGAACAATTTGGTGGCGGTGGAAGCCTGGGTGTTGGAGCCGGTTTAGCAGCAACAGGGTTGGCATATGGACAAGCAGCCGGAAAACTTGGTGCTGCAGCTGTTAAAAAAACGACTCAACAAGTGGGAAAAGGTATCGGAAAGGTCGCCAGATCTGCTAAACCTGTTATTTCCAACGCAGCCAGTTCAACGGCCAGTGCCACTCGTCGTTTCTTTAATCCAGCTGGTCAGACAATGACTGATTTTAATGAAAACTTATCAGAGACAGTTGCTAGTACACATGGTCTTCAAAATGCAGCTCTTGCTACTGCTGCCGATTCTGGTGCACAAAATATGACAAAAACTTCCACCCGTTCCTCTTTGAAGGGTGGGGGAGTAAATGATAAAGACCAATTCAAGTTCACAACAGCAGATGGTACGAAATTACAGGAAAACACCCATGAAGTAAATCGCGATAAGAATGGGGATGTAACCTCTACGGTTTCAAAACGTGAAAAATTTGATCCGGAAA
>JAGCFA010000036.1 GCA_017650375.1 Alphaproteobacteria bacterium
ATGATATTTCTAAAAAACTTATTTTAGCTTTTAAACATGGAGATCATATAGAATTAAAAAATCTTCTTGCCAAATGGATGAGTGTTAATAGCACCCAATTAATTGAAAGGAATAATATACTGATACCCGTCCCGTTGCATTGGAGTCGGTTACTAAAACGCAAATATAACCAATCTGCCTTGTTGGCTAAGACTTTAGCCCAAAAGCACAACAAGATTTACAATCCCTTTGTTCTTATTCGCATAAAACGCACAAAAAGCCAAGGGCATTTGAGTCTGAAGGAGCGCAAGAAAAACGTGAAGAATGTCTTTAGCGTTAAAAACCCTGAGTGTATAAAAGGACAATCTGTTTTGCTGATAGATGATGTTTATACAACAGGAGCCACCATTAATGAATGCGCAAAAGTTTTATTGAAGGCTGGAGCAAAAAATGTGGATGTTTTGACTTTTGCAAGAGTTGTAAAAGATTAAGTATTTGGAAAAATTTTCTCTAATTCCTTTATAATTGCTTCTTTTGACAAATCTGGGCGCATCCTTTCCATCCACTCCTTTAGAAGAGGCTGCAATTCTTCAGTGGCTGTTTTTTTCTTAAGTTCCTGAGACTGTTCCGTTATCTTTTGTAAAACGCGTTGCATTTTTTCTTCCAAAGAATTTTTTACTTCATCACAGCGCATTTCCGGTGTCAAAATAAAGATATCTTCTAATTCTTCATCCAACTGTTCTGATGAGGGGGATTCTGACAATTCCTGAGAAAGTGTTTCTCGAATAGAAGTTAAGATTTCATTCATAGACATTTCTTGTTCTGACATAATCCCTCCTTTAATCTATTCCATAGCCAATCCATTTATTTTTAACAGATTCATAATATTCTTTAGGATCATAAGCTTGGACAGACAACCCCAAACCAGTCGGATTCATTTGGCCAATAGCCGATATTAAGGAATAAGCCGATACAATTTCTTCCCGATGTGTTTTGACTAAAGCCACTTGATTATCCAGATACTCCTGTTCAGCATCTAGGACATCCAAAACAGTTCTTGATCCCAATTTTGCTTCACGAATAACCCCTTGCAAAGCCATTTTAGAGGCTTTTATTTGTGATTTTATTGCCTCCGTTTGAGCCTTTGAAGCCGTGTAATTTTCCCAGGCTGCCACTACTTCAGCATGAACATCTTGCAATACTTTATTCCACAAAATTCTATATCTGTTTTCAAGTTGCTTTGCCTGACGAATGTCAGCATATTCTGCCCCGGATTGATAAAGAGGAACACTTAAATTAGCTTGCAATTGCCAATAATCATCCTTATCAATAGAAATATTTTCTTTTTGTCGACCGGCCGCAATACCAACATTAACAGAAGGAATTAGAATTCCTTTCTTAGCTTTAACTGTATATTTGGCTGATTCTTTTGCATAATTAGCAGCCAAAATTTTTGGATTGTTTTTCAAAGCCAAATCAAGCGCTTCTTCCATTGTTTCCGGAAGGGTAAAATTAACTTTCTTTACATCTTCTAATTCTCCGGGGTTTTTCCCAAGAACACTAAAAAAATTAGCCTCAGAAACTTTTAATTGTCCTTGAGCGGCAATACGAGCTGCTGTTGCTCCAGAAGCACGTGCTTCCGATTGAGCGACATCCGTACGAGTCAAATCACCAGCTTTTAAACGTTTACGATAAGAAGCCAAGTGTTCTTTTAAAACTTTTTCTTGATTTTCCTGCAACTCTAAAACAGCTTTATCACGAATAACATCCATATAAACAGCAACCGTATTTAATAAAATTGTCTGTTCTGCTGTCAATAAAGCATTACGTCCAGCTTTTACCTGATTTTTAGCTGCCTTCACAGAATTGACCGTTGAAAGTCCAGAAAAAATAGGCTGAGTTAATTTCACTTGAACGGACATCGGATTTTGATAATATTCTTCCCCATCGTTCATCAAGGGATTAACATAATCCAATTTATTATAAGAACGGCCGGCATTTCCTTCCGCAGTGATATAGGGACGATATCCAGATTTTGCCTTGGCAACGCCTTCATCCACTGCTCGTTGAGCAGCACGTTCCGCATTAACTGTCAGATTATTTTCATAAGAATCTGATAAAACTTCTTGTAATGTTTCGGCCCTTAAATTACAAGAAATCAAAAAAGACAACACACTCAACATAAAAGACTTTTTCATATTTTTCCTTTCAACTTCCTTATCAGGATAAAACAAGCTTAGTACCCCTCTAATTTTTCCTTCAGGGTCGTTCCGGGCAAGAAATCAATCAATGGTAATTCTAACAAAGTATATGCGCCCCAGGCTTCTCTGTTTTTCAAATTGATAGCTCCACGTGCTGCAGCCACCATTACATTGGCTGTAAATTCCGGATTGACCCCTGAAACTTGATATTTTTGCGCTACTTCCTGCGCAGTCCGTTCCACTTCCCCTTCATGATGTAATGTATTGTATTTATTGATATCTTTCACAAAAATAACTTCAGTCGGATCATTAACAAAATAAGGATCATTTTTTATTTGTTTTTCTAATTGAGATGTATTAACCTTTTTATCGGCCACCACATACACTCGACGTTTATGTTGACCTCTTCCATTAGCCAAAGTTAAAGAAACAGCATCTAAAACACCCGGGATAGCCTTTACGGCAACAGTATGTCCCATACTGCGTCCCCCTTCTTCACCACCAAAAGTCGTTGTGGTTCTGCCAGTTATAGAAACCATTTTCATCAAAGCTCTGACGATGGAATCAGTTCCTGGATCCCAACCAGCAGAAATAATAGAAACACATTTTTCCACTTTTGCTGTAATATCAGCTTCTTGACGTAGAGCGTAAATTTCGCTGTGTTCATCATAGCTGTCCACAGTGCAAATGCCTTGTTCATGATATTCTTTAATTTTTTCAGGAACCTCACGAGAAGGAACACACAATAAGGCAACATCTGGCCTGTCCTTCAGTTCAGAAATATCGGAAACAACGTTTGTATCCTGCAATTCTTCCTTATTTTTGTAAAGTGAAACAGGACGGCGTACCACACCAACCAATCGCATATCCTTTGTTTCTGAAATAGCCCGCTTACAACCGCGCCCAACATTTCCCCATCCGATAATAGCTACGTTGATTTTTTGCATAAAAATTCTCCTGACATTTGTTGATATAAATTTTGATAATCCTTACAAGATTCTTTCCACGAATAGTTCTTTTGCATCGCCATTTCACGCATCCGTACAATGTGTTCTGGGCGATCATAATAGGTCGCATTTGCCCAACCAATTGTATTATATAAGGCATTGGCCGATACATCATTGAATTTAAAACCTGTCCCTACTCCATAATATTCATTGTAATTTAAGACCGTATCTTCTAAACCACCTGTGGAACGCACAATCGGCAAAGCCCCATAGGTTTGACTGACCATTTGAGTAAGACCGCAGGGTTCATATAATGAAGGCACCAAAGCAAAATCTGCCCCCGAACACATCAAATGTTCTTTTTCTGCATTGTAACCAATATCCACAGCAATCTTTCCCGGGTATTTATAGGGAAGCGATCCAAAGTAATCGTTAGCCCATTTTTCGCCCTGCCCCATAATCACAAATTGTGTTTCCATATTACGCAAGACCGGTTCAATACATTCGGCCAACATTTTAATCCCTTTTTGCTCGGACAAACGAACACACATAGAAATCAAAGGTTTTTGAGTACTTTCTAATCCAAACTTTTGAACCAGATGTCTTTTATTTTCTTCTTTTTTTTGAGCCGTTCTGTATGAGTATTTTTTAGGAATAATCAGATCTTTTTTAGGATTCCATAGCTCAGTGTCAATGCCATTTAAAATCCCGCTTAAATCAGCCTGTCTTTCGCGCAATAACCAATCTAATCCCGCCCCAAATTCAGGTGTGAGAATCTCTCTGGCATAGTTTGGAGAAACAGTATTCAATTTATCTGCGAACCGAATACCTCCTTTTAAGAAATTAATGCATCCATAATCTTCAAATGCCCCAGGATTAAAAGCATCCCAACCAATCCCCGCATATGGAACAACATCTGCGCCAAAGCGTCCCTGATAGGGTAAATTGTGAATTGTAAGCAAAGTCTTCATATCCTTAAAGAAAGGATCATAAGAAGTCTTGATAAAATAAGGAATTAAAGCAGTTTGCCAATCATGCAAATGTAGCACTTTAGCATGAATTCCCAAATCTTTTGCTGTTTGTAAAGCCGCCCGACAGAAAAAAGCATACCGATAACCATTGTCCTGATAACCAATGCGGCTGAAACGGTCATCATAAACCCCATTTCTGTCAAAATACTTATTAAATTCAATAAAATATGTTTCAACACCGGGAACATAGTTTGATTGATGAACCGAGAAAAATTCCTGGCAATTTCCCATATTAACGCAGTTGCCTTCTGTTACTTTTCTAAGCCCAAATTTTTGATAATCAATACAAGAATAAAGAGGAACAATGACCTTTACATTCTGCCCTGCTTTAGCCAAAGACTTTGGAAGAGCCCCCACAACATCCCCGAGCCCACCAGTTTTAACAAACGGTGTCATTTCACTGGCTATAAATAAAATTGTCTGTTCTCCCATTTGTTCTCCTTTTTCTCCTCTATTTATAGGAAGTATAAAAGAGAATAATTCTTTTTGCAAGCGTTTTTTTAGAAAAAATAAAAAAATGATGGATTTTTATAAAAAAAGATGTATAATACCCACATGTTTACAAAACCGAGGAGACATCTTTATCAACAAATTTTACAGGCTGATCCGCGGGCCTGTCAGGTTCGTACCTATGATAATAAAATTTTATACACCAATGCGAAAGGGACTTTATTTTTAGGACTAAAAGAAGATCCTTTTTCTTTTTTATCAGAATACAAC
>JAGCFA010000037.1 GCA_017650375.1 Alphaproteobacteria bacterium
GAAACTGAATCAAAGGAATTAACTTTTATATTTGGGGCTTATCCTCAAATGATTGCGACAAAAGAAGAGGCTGAAAAATTAGAAAAAAAATTCCAAAAAGGCGCTCTTACAAAAACGGGTAATGGATACACATTTCTTTCAAATGATCCTCAGAAAAAAACATCAGGAGGATTTCAAACTAAAAAATGCTTTGAATATGAACTAGATCACAAACGTTATGTCCGGATTATTCCTAAAGGATTACATTTTTTGCATCAATTTTTTAAACTTTCAAACGGTGAAAAAATTAAAGAGGGAAAACCTGAATGGGTAAAGGTAGAGCCTTTAATATGGAAAATTCCCTCTTTAAGAAAGAATCAAAAAGAAGAATTTGCAGATCATGTGGCCTATTTGCAGGTTGTGCCCATAGCAGGTATGACATGGGACAAGATAGATCCTTTCTTAAAAAAACGTTTTTCAAAAGAAATGATGCAATCTCATGAATTTTGCATGCAAGAATATACAAAACAAAAAATATCCCGTCAAAAATCTGCTTTTGCGTATCAAAGCAGAACTAAATTAAAAGATTAAAAGATTTTTCTTTTTTTATAAAAAAACACTAGACCTTTTTTTAAAAACAGGCTATACTTTCCAATAACTAAAGGAGAAAACTTTATGGATAAGATTAAGAACGCAATTACTTCCTTGGAACAAGCTGTTTTGAAATTAGAATCGGCTGTTCACGATGAAAAAAAAGAACGAGGCGCAGCCAATGAAAAAATTATTGAATTGCGTTTGGCTATTCAAAAAACTTATGATCGCTTGGATAAGGCCATAGCGACTTATCAAAAAGGAGGCGAATAATGGCCATTGTTTCACTAAAAATTGGGGGACGGTATTATAAGTTTTCCTGTAATGATGGGCAGGAAATGCATATGCGCGAATTGGCTGATTCTTTGGACAAAAAAGCCGAAGCTTTGACGAAATCCATTGGTTTTATGCAAGAAGGGCAATTGCTTGCGATGATTTGTCTATTGCTTGCCGAAGAAAAAAATCACCTTGAAAAAGCAACGAATGCTTCTATTTTAGAGCAGAACAATGACTTAATTGCTGAAAGTATCCAAAATTTGGCTGTTAAGGTGAATGTTTTGGCTGAAAGTTTACATCAATGAAATTTTTATTTTGTGGGGACGTAATGGGGCAATCGGGGCGCAAAGCCGTTGCCGATTATGTTCCGAAGTTGCGTGAAAAATACGCACTGGATGCTGTTATTATGAACGGTGAAAATGCAGCGCATGGTTTAGGACTTACCCCAAAAACCTATAAAGACCTGATTCATGCTGGCGCTGATGTGGTAACGATGGGAAACCATACCTTTGATAAAATGGACATTGTGAAAATCTGGGCGGATGAAAATGTCCTTGTACGCCCCTTAAATTATCCTTCTGATACAGTGGGGAAAGGCTATCAAATTATTGAAGTCGTCGGTCAACGCTTGTGTGTTGTCCAAGTTTTAGGCAGGGCCTTCATGCATTCCAAATTGGAACTTGCCGATCCTTTTCAAAGCATGCAAACTTTTATAGATGAACATCAGTCAGAATATGATATCTTGGTTGTGGATTACCATGCTGAAACGACAGCCGAAAAGGTTGTGATGGGCTACTTTTTAGACGGAAAAGCGGCTTTGGTCGTGGGGACACACACCCATATTCCCACCAATGATGCTCATGTTTTACCAAATGGCACAGCCTATCTGACAGATGTCGGGATGTGCGGTGATTATACTTCTGTCATCGGCATGACGCGCGAAACTGCCTTTTCACATTTTGGTTTGGGGACGGAACGAATGCGTTTTGAACCCGCCACTGAAAGCTCCACCCTATGTGCGCTTTTAGTGGAAACAGAAGGTAATAAAGCCATTTCTTGCAGGCCTATCATTTTGGGTGATACCCTTGAAAATACCGATAAAATATGATATAATAAAAGAAAAAACGAAAGGATTTAATATGTCAGGACATTCACAATTTAAAAACATTATGAACCGCAAAGGCGCTCAAGATAAAGCAAGAGCCCGTATTTTTTCTAAACTTGCCAGAGAAATTACAGTGGCAGTGAAAACGGGTGGCGCTGATCCTGATGGCAACCCCCGTTTACGTTTGGCAATTCAAAATGCGCGCAGTGAGAATATGCCCAAGGACAACATTGAACGCGCGATTGCAAAGGGCTCTCAAAGTGCTGATACATCCAACTATGAAGAAGTGCGCTACGAAGGCTATGGCCCAGGGCATGTGGCCATCATTGTGGAGGCTTTAACCGATAACCGTGCTCGTACGGCCCCCAATTTGCGCTCTCTCTTTACTAAACGTGGTGGCTCTTTTGGAGATACCGTTTTGTTTAACTTTGAACACGTGGGCTATATTGAATTTCCCTTGAATGTGGCTTCTGCTGATGCCATGTTTGAAGCGGGGTTAGAGGCCGGTGCTGATGATGTTCAGACTACAGAAACAACTCACGAAATTACTTGCAAGCCTGAAGATTTAGGGGCAGTTCGTGAAGCTTTGGAAAAGAAATTTGGC
>JAGCFA010000038.1 GCA_017650375.1 Alphaproteobacteria bacterium
ACAAAGATAACAGGTGTTACCCGTATCCTTAAACCCATCACAATCGGAATCACATAAAGGGCCATACCAATCGTCATCACAATCACACCCGTTTTCTGTCCAAGTACCGTTAACACAAGTGATTTGTGTTTCGCAATCGGTGCCGGTATAGCCACCCTGACACACACAGGTATCATTTTCATCCTTTGTCCCGTGACCGGAACATTCCGTTGCAGCGGCCACACAGGCAGTTCCTGCTTCGTTTTGTTCCCAACCATCACTGCAGACAAAATCATCTGTACCACCAGCGCAAGTCGCATTGGCAGGACAACTGATGCATGAAGCAGCACTTAAATAATAATTTTCTGAGCAAGATGTCGCTGTTTCTTCATCCGAGCAACCCGTTGCCCCTGAAATGTGACATTCAACGCAAGTGTCGCCTGATTTATAATAACCATCTTCGCACACAAAACCATCTTCTGAATTTTCTTCGCCATTTTCACCAGAAGAATCACTCCCAGAAGAGCCGGAACCACTGCCTGAAGAACTGGTGCAAATCGCGTGTGCCGGACAATAACAAGTATTGTAATCTTCTGCGGCCGAATCCGATTGGCAAACAGGCGTTGTCCCACGACAAATCATTCTTTCGTAAATCGGGCAACCGTTGGCATCCTTATCATCCAAACACCCTTGTCCCTGAGGAGTAGGACAAGACTTGCATGCGCCTTCTTCTAAATAAAAGCCTTCTTTACAGCCGGAAATAGTCTTTTTATCAGCACACACCGCATTTTTAGGGCACTTTTGACAATCGCCCTTTTCATCTCGATATTCGTTTTCTGCACAGTCTTCGTATTCGCGACATGTCCCGTCCGAATAGCAATATTGATCTGAATCACATGTACTGGTACACACATTAGCATCCGAGCAGGATTCACAGCTATAACATTCTGCATTTGTTTTACAAAGACGGCGTGCAACCACATCAGCCTTCATAGGATATGATACCGAAAATGTTTGCCATTCACCAGAAGGCTTTACCCTTTCACAATCAGCTTCTGAAGTAATATAATAACCATCGCGCATAATCTTGGGCGGCAACCCTGAACAAATTTCACCAAACTCTGCTGCACGATAAAAGGAAAGCGGTTTTTGCAGCATATTCCAATTCTTTTTCAACAACTCCTTACAAACCCCTGGGGATACTTGATCTACTGTTACCGTAATTGCATTTTGAGGACAATTCTTTTCTGTCAGAATTTGATTTCCACGACGTGTTTTTTTCTTGTTCCATTGCGTATCTGCAATCCCTTTATCCGTTCTGAATGTCCCTTTATTCAAACGCGATGAAACTGCCATTAACATTTCTTCGTAATCATTCTTGGCTTTTTGTTTATCGTTGGTTTGGTTATAAAAGATAATGCTGCCAATCGAAAAAACACAAATAATAGTAATAACTGCCAATATTTCAAGCATTGAACGCCCAGTTTCGGCAAAGAAATTTGGAGTTCTTTTCATTCTACTTCCTCGTCTTCTGATAAATGTTGAGCAGCTTCTTCAACCTCTTTAAGCAAAGCTTCTTGTTGCGCCCGCAAAGATTCTTCTTCCTTTTCCGCCAAATAATCCAAGTAATCGACCAATAATTCTTTCCATTCTTGCTGATTATCATAATGTTGCTGAATAATTTCAACACATTTTTCAAAACTTTCAGTACGAACGTCAGGCACCCCCATCAAATAAGAAACAACTTGAGATACTTCACTATCCGCTTTTCCCCAATCGAAATCAGGAGAATCGGGAACTTGTGTAAGCTGTGGTGCTTGAATCAAAACTTCCCGTTGTTCATAAAATCTGTGGTAAAGTTCTTGTAATGAATCTGTTGCGGACATCCTTTCCCCCTTTCCTTTCATTCTACTCTTAAAAAAATTAAAAGTAAAGAAGTTTTTATTCTTTATTTGTATAGGGATTTTCACGCTTGCGTAAATGAATACGAATGGGAACACCCACCAAACCAAAACAAGCTCTGAGCTCATTGGAAATATAACGAATATAGGAATCAGGCAAGCGATCCGGATTCGATGTAAAAATCACAAAAGTCGGAGGACGCGCATTAACCTCAGTCATGTATTTCAAAGGAACTCGCCGTCCATTTTTTGCTAAAGGTGTTGGATGTGCTGTCTTGATATCTGACAAAAACAGATTCAGCTTATGCGTCGGAACGCGCTTATTCCACAAAGTATACACATCAAAAACCGCCTTCATCATCTCTTTGACCCCTTTACCCGTTTTGGCAGAAAGTTGAATCAAAGGAAGTCCCTTAACCTGCTGCAGCGATTCTTCCAATCGTTCACGAATCAAAGCCATTGTTTCTTTAGGATTCGCAATCGTATCCCATTTGTTAACAGCCAACACCAAGCAGCGCCCCTCATCCAAGACTTTACTGGCAATAGCTAAATCTTGTTTTTCCAAAGGTTGGGCTGCATCCAAAAGCAAAATTACAACCTCAGCAAAATCAATAGCGTTTTTAGTATCAGAACCTGACAAACGTTCCAAATCATCTGAAATTTTACCAAATTTCCTGAGCCCTGCCGTATCTGTCAATAAAATAGGTTTTCCTTCCCAATTCCATTTAACAGTAATCGCATCACGTGTTAACCCAGCCATAGGACCAGTCAATAATCTTTCTTGCCCCAATAATTTATTAATCAAGGTGGATTTCCCCACATTCGGACGACCAACGATAGCTAATTTTAAAGGCTTTTCTCCTTTTGTTTCAACTTTTTCATTTGATCCAAGAAAAGGTAACAATTTGTGTTCCAGTTCATCAAAACCACGTTTATGTTCAGCAGAAATCAAAATAGGTGCTCCTAGTCCCAAACGGTAAAATTCATTAGCACCGGCTCGTTGACTTTCTCCTTCACATTTATTTGCTACCAATAACGTAGGCTTATGAGCTTTTCGGACTTCTTTGGCCAATTGCGTGTCCAATGCTGATAATTCTGCTCTGGCATCTCCCATCACTAATAAAATATCAGCTTCGTCTATAGCTAATTGTGTTTGCCGCCACATGGCACGTGAAAGTTCAGAATCTTTTTCCAAACCCGCTGTGTCGATCACACGAAAGGTTGTTTTACCAAGTGTAGCCGTTCCTTCTTTTCTATCGCGTGTTACACCGGGACGATCATGAACCAAGGCCTTTTTTGTATGGCAAAGCTTATTAAACAGGGTTGATTTTCCAACATTTGTTCTGCCAATGATTGCAACCGTTTTCATTTAAATTTTCTCCCAATGATAAAGGTGACCGTTATCCCCTAAAAAGAAAATACCTTTATTTGTAATAGCTGGAAAAGAACCTTCTATTCTTTTCTTAATATCATTAAATGACCCGTCTTTTAAGTTTACAAGAATTCCTTTTTCATCAGAAAACAGAACCAAATTTTTATCAATCAAATAAGGTCCTTTCCATGTTCCCTGCCCCAAAGAAGTTTCCCAAAACAATCTGCCTGTTGCCTTATCAAGAGCTAACAAGTGGTTTTGATTATCAACAAAAAAGAGAGCATTACCATTTACAAACGGGGTTGTCTTACCACCGCGAGGCAAACGCCATAGACTTTCCCCCGTCTTCAAATGAACCGCCATGGTTTGTTCTCCATGTCCAACCAAATACACAATACCATCTTCAATAACCGGAGAAGCATTCATTTGAGGCAAAGAAGCAATCGCATCAAAAACTTTTTTGCCAACTAAATCTTGGCTCCACAGCAAAGTCCCGTTTTGTGCATCAAAAGCAACTACTTCACCAGTAGAAAAAGGAACAACGACAACACGATCCCCAACAGCCGGGCGTCCCATTCCTTGCAACAAAGTCTGAGATCCGTTTGTTTTATAATGCCATTTTTGATTTCCTGTTTTAACATCTAACACCAAAAAATCATTACCAGAAGAAAGAAGATAAAGATTACCATCTGCCAGCAATGGACTGTTCCTGAAAGGTGTATTCAATTCCCTTTGCCATATTTTTTTACCTTTAGGATCAAAAGCAATCACTGTTCCATATTCATTAACGGAAACCACTAATTGAGGAGAAGCCGTCAACCCGACACCAACCCCTTTTAAGTTTGAATCCGCACGCCATATTTTTGTGCCATCTTGAACCTGATGAGCCATTAAAACAGAATCACTGTCTAAGGTATAAACCGTATTATTAATAACCACCGGTGGGGGAAGAGGAAGGCCATTTTTGCTTCTTCCTGAGGCCCCTTTGGCTTTCCAAGAAGGTGTTGCCTTTGAAAGAGAAACAGCCGGGATTTTATTACGTGCATTTGCATTAGGGCCAGCCCATTGGGTAATCGAAACAGAATCATTGAGTCTGATCTTTTGAGAGGATTTTTCCAGTTCTTTTTCAGAAATAACAGCAATACGTCCTTCTTTAGGGGCCACTTTCTTTGTATCAGAACAAGCCGTTAAAACAGCACAAATACCCAACAAAAGAAGAACTATCTGCTTCATTTATTCCCCCTTAAGAGCATTCAGACGTGCCTTGGAATTCACAGAAGTACTGGGATTTTGAATGGCCAGTTGAATCAACTCTAAGGCTTTCTTGTGATTTCCCTGTTTATTCAACAACGGAACAGCCAATTCTGTGGCCAAACCTTGAAAAGATGCATCTTGAAGAGCCGGTTCTAAAACTTTTAATAATTCATCCGGATTACCATCCGACAATTGATAACCAACATAGGTTAATGCTGTCACCAAATGTAAAACATCTTTAGAAGAAGTTGTTGTTAAAATTTCCTTTAGTGTTGATAAAGCTTCCCCCTTCTGATTCATTTGTATTTTCAGATCGGCAGAATGCATTAAAGCTAAGATACGATAATCTGTTTGAGATGTCTTTGCTAAAGCTTCGAATGCCGAAATTGCTTCTGCATTTTTACCATCATATTCCAATAAAGAAGCATTTTCAAAAGCATCTGATTCTTTTAAACGTACCCGAATCCGGTGAGCTGCATACCATTCAAATCCTATCGTTGACAACAAAATAGCTGTAACACCTGTATATACAAGCAAGCGGTATTTTTTCCAAAATTGAATCAACCTTTCTTGTTGTAATTCTTCATCTACCTCTAATTCAAAGGCTTTATCTTGGTATTTTTTGCATTCTGAGCAACCTTCTTCTTTATGGCAAGAAGAACATCCATTTTCTTTATGGCAACCAGCGCATCCTTTTTCACATTTAGCACACTTATTTTTTTTCAGCCACTTCATTTTTAACTCCTTTGTTAATTCTAAAAATAGTCTAGCAAAATTTGATTTCCTTGTCCAGTTTTATTTTTCTTTTTTAGGGAATAACGCGAACAGAGGAAGAGCCAACCATGTGGGCAATGCTCCACCAAACCACGCTCCAAAAGCCATTATCCGAGGAAATGCAATTAACGCAGGGGCCTTTTCTAACCTTTTTCGAATAAGACGAGCGGCCTTATCTGCTTTCATTAGAAAAGGCATATAAAACCTATTTTTATCAGTAAGGGTCGTTTCAATGAACCCTGGACAAATCGTGGTAAAGTGTAAATTTTTATATTTATTTTGTCCGTGTAATGCTTCTCCAAAAGCTTTAACACAAGCTTTACTGGCAGAGTAAGCTGGACAACTGCCCATCCCACGATAACCAGCCAATGAGGCCACCAAAGCAATTTGTCCTCCTCGTTTTTTCATACTTTCTATGGCCGGCAAAACAGTATTCAATGTTCCAAAGACATTCGTTTTCATAATTTGACGCGTAGAAAGTGCTGTTTCTTCTGTTCCTAAAACACCCCCTGATACACCAGCATTGGCGATTAATAAATCAATGGGAGCTTTTTGTTGAGCATCATGAATAGCCTTTTCAGAAGCGTTTTCATCTGTTGTATCAAACAAATAGGTATATACTTTTGTCCCTTTTCTTTGACACAATTCAGCCGTTTTTTCTAATCGATCAGTATTCCTGCCAGACAAGTGTAATGTAAGACCTTCTGTTGCATATTCTAAAGCTAAAGCTCTCCCTATACCGCTGGAAGCACCGGTTATAAAAATTGATTTCGGATAATATTTTTTACACATCATTACTCCTTTTTTAAAAGAATATGACGCAAATTGATAAAAAAATCAAGTTTAAATTTACAAATAAAAAAGGGGCTTTTCTGTTGCTAGGAAAGCCCTTGAACCCCACTAAAGCGTACAAATAGCCTTAGAATCATTCGTCACATCAGATACCTAAATTAGGCAGCCATTGCGACTGGTGCAAAATTATCATTTGCATCTATTTTTTTTAGCGCGATAACGGTGCTACCATGCCGGATACCCGGCGAAATCTTTACTATGCGTGTCAACGCTGTTTCGCCCCCATTTGGTGGAGGCGTCGGGTACTGCCCCCGAGTCCACTACACCTATTCCATTTGCCATCTAGTATCATAGTCCCTGATAAATCAAAGACCCTTTTATTATAGCATATTTTAAGGAAAAGTCAACTAAAGCCGAAACTTGCTTTTTAAAGAAATTGTGGTATAATAAATTCAGAAGGAGAATAACAATGACCGAAGAAAAAAACAAAGCTGAATTACCCCAAAGATTAGCACAAGCTTCTGTCGAAGGTTTGGCAATAGAGGTAATTGCCAACACGATTGCTCCGGGAACAGGAACAGCGATTACAGCTTTGAAAGGGGTAAGCGGACTTAAAAAAGCGGCAAAAATTATCGGCAAAAACTCAGCTAAAGAAGCTTTAGAGGACGATGATGATGACAAAAATAAAATAGAAGAACTGAGTGGCGATTTAGCAATAAGACTTTTAGATAGAAGCCGTTAATCTCTACCTTTGTCTTTGCAAATTATACCACCTTTTATGGGCAATAAAACGTTTCTTTTCTTCCCAATCTCGCAACTCTTTCGATCCGTAAATAGTGGAATTTTCAGGATTTGAATACCTTTCTCGATACAAACGTTCTCTTTCTGTTTCTTTTTCAATGTAATGCGCTTTTTCGTCAATTTTTAAAATTGATTTTTGCAGGACTCCAACAGATTTATTTTCTTTTTTAAAAAAATTAAAAAATCTCATTTTTTACCTTGTTTTTTGATTCATAAATTTTTGACGCATATGATTGCGGTAACTGCCGTGTACCACCTTTTTATGCCAAACGCATTGAGCTCGAAAACGTTCTACCTGTTCATGCTCTCGCCATACACGCGTTCTGATTTCATCATTACAATTATATAAATTGTTTGTTATAAAATAATCAAACTGCGCCCGTTCATGCTTCGTATATTTGTCAATAAAATCCTGCTTTCGAGCCAGCAAATCAGCCCCTTCTGGATAGGCATAATCAGCAGCCAATTTTTTTTTATATTCTATTCTATCATCAATGTGAGCTAACCCCACAGGCCACGGGTGAGTTCCATGTGGCTTATATTTAGTAAATTCAAGCTGAAACAAAAAAAGTTCCGCACGCGCATGGTTAAGCCGATGTTGATGCCAAATGCTTTTTATTTTTTTCCACAATTTCATGTTACATCCTTATCTTGTTTTTTGATTCATAAATTTTTGGTGCATGTGTTCACGATGATTGCGATGTTGAACAACGCGCCAAGCTTTTTGTGCTTCACAGCGTTCCACCTGTTCATGGTCACGCCACGCTTTGCAACGTGCAAAATCAGAACGTTCTTCCGGCAAATACTGGGTAAAATAGTTTAATTGCTGCCGTTCATTGACCGTATATTGATCAATAAAATCTTGTTTTTTAGAAAGCTTATCTTCACCCGATTTATATGTATAAATAGCAGTTAAATTTTGTTTATAAGCCAATCTTTCTTTATGTTTTTTTAAGTGAGGATAAAGAGCCTCATCAAACAAAAATTTAACAACTTCTAATTTCGCTCTATTTTCAGCTTTTTTTCGCATAAATTGTTTAATTTTACCCAAAAGATTCATTGTACCTCCTTTATTTAATTATAGGTTTGGATTTGCCTTCAACTACGTCTTCGTTGATATGGACTTCCTTGACACCTTCTTTGGAAGGCACAGAATACATCAAATCCATCAGCAAGTTTTCCATGATAGAGCGCAGGCCTCTGGCACCCGTTTTGCGTTTCAAGGCTTTGCGGGCAATCGCTTTATAGGCACCCTCGGTAAAAGTCAGATTCACATCATCCATTTTGAACAGGGTTTGATATTGTTTTACCAGTGCATTTTTGGGCTCAGTGAGGACCTTGACCATCGCTTCTTCATCCAGTTCTTGCAAAGCAACATGAACAGGAAGACGCCCGATAAATTCGGGGATTAAACCATACTTTAAGAGGTCATCTGGTTCCAGTTTTTTGAGGAGTTCACCCGTTTTTAATTTATCACGATTTTGTACCTTGGAGCCAAAGCCGACAGAATATTCAGCGCTACGCCCTGCAATCACTTTTTCCAATCCATCAAAAGCACCACCGCAAATAAACAGGATATTTTGTGTATTCACTTTGATATATTCTTGGTTGGGATGTTTACGACCACCTTGAGGAGGCAAGCTGGCAATGGTGCCTTCCATGAGCTTGAGGAGAGCCTGTTGCACACCCTCTCCGGACACATCACGCGTGATAGAAGGGCCATCGGATTTACGCGCAATTTTATCAATTTCATCAATATAAATAATTCCGCGTTCTGCTCGTTCTACATTGTAATCAGCTGCTTGCAAGAGTTTCAAAACAACGTTTTCAACGTCTTCGCCCACATAACCGGCTTCAGTTAAAGTCGTCGCATCGGCAATCGCAAAAGGCACATCCAAAGTTTTAGCCAAAGTACGGGCAAGAAGTGTTTTCCCTGAACCCGTCGCACCCAGTAAAAGAATATTGGATTTTTCAAGTTCGACAGTATCTGTTTTGCCTTTGTTTTTAAGGCGTTTATAGTGGTTATAAACTGCCACTGAAAGAACCTTTTTTGCATCGTCTTGACCAATCACATATTGATCCAAAAAGGCCTTGATTTCGGCGGGCTTTTTAAGCGGTTGTTCGCCCCCTATCCCTTCCAATTCCAATTGCGGATTTTTCTTGATTTCTTCTTTGATCACATCCCCGCAAAGCGCAATACATTCATCGCAGATATAGACAGGTTGTTCTTTACCATCGGCGTCGCGCAAGGAATGCCCCGCAATCAATTTTTTAACTTCATCTTGGCTTTTACCACAAAAAGAACAGGTGAGTTTTTCTGTCATTAGATTTCCTCTTTCTTTTGAACAACCGCATCAATAAGACCGAATTTCAATGCTTCTTCAGCGGTCATAAAATTATCACGTTCCATCGCCTCTTCAATTTCTTTTAAGGGTTTGCCCGTTTGTTCCACATAAATTTGATTCAGGCGTTTTTTAATGGCCAAGATTTCTTTTACATGGATTTCCATATCAGTCGCTTGGCCTTGGAAACCACCGCTGGGTTGATGAATCATGACTCTGGCATTGGGTAGCGCAAAACGGCGCCCCTTTTCACCGCAGGTGAGCAAGAGTGAGCCCATAGAGCAAGCCTGCCCCATACACACTGTAGAAACGGGACATTTGATGTAGTTCATAGTGTCCAAAATGGCAAGTCCTGAAGTCACTACGCCCCCGGGGGAGTTGATATAAAACGAAATTTCTTTATCGGGATTTTCGGCCTCTAAAAAGAGAAGTTGTGCGCAGATAAGGCTGGCCACTTCATCATTCACTTCGCCTGTCAAAAAGACGATACGTTCCTTCAAAAGACGTGAGTAAATATCAAAAGCACGTTCGCCTCTGCCTGTGGTTTCAATTACGGTTGGAACTAACATATCTTGAATTGTCATTGTTTCTCCTTTCGATTGCCCATTAGGGCGTTAAAAATTTGAGCAGGTGTTTTAGCACGCGTTAATTGTGTTATGGTTTGTTCTTTTCTTTTATTGAAAAATTCGGGGTCTTTTTCCAAAACAACTGGCGCTAATTTTTCAAAAATCTTTTGATTCGTCGGATACATCCCTTTTTGGAAAAGCGTATAAATGACATCAGCCCTATTTTCATTTTCCTGTTTCTTTAAAAGCATTTCCTTATTAGAGTCATCACAATAAATAGGTTTCCAATCAAATCTTTCATAAAATTCTTGTAATTTTACTGGGGATTCAAACCGATCATCTTTGACCAATTCTGATAATCCATATCCTTTTTCTGAACACCAAAAAGATTCAAAAACAGAACCATGATAAGAATCAGAACAATTCGGATTTGCACCAGCCAAAAGTGTCAAACGAATCACTTTTCTTTCTTGTTCCATTTCCTCTATTGTTTCAGGAAAATCACCACACGTTAATTTCATTAAAGTTTCATTTAAAGCTTTTTGTTTATCCTCTGGCGTTTTATAGCTTTGATATAATCTTTCATCCCATTTCACCGGCCATGCCCTATAGCCATAGGCGGGATTACCGGAAGTTTCATAAACATCAAAAGAATGAGTATTTGATATTTTTAAAAGTTCTTTAAAGGCTTCTATTTTTTGCGCTTTATTCGGTGTCATCTGCTATCCTTTCGGTTAAAAAGGGGTGCTTTCTGTAAAGCCCCCTTTTCAACGATTTTCTCTAATGAGAGCCCCTATTTTTTGGCTTTTTTATCAGGATCAAAAGCATATAGTTCTTTGACCGGTGTCGGCTTTTCTGTCAAAGCCACTTTGCCGAACAAAAAGTCCACAATCTTTTCTTCAAAGACCGGTGCACGAAGCATTTCCATTGCCTGCGGATTCTTTGTGTAATATTCAAATACACGTTGTTCTTGTCCCGGATAACGACGAGCCTCATCAATAATAGCTTTAGAGAGATCTTCACGTTCTACTTTAACCTTATTTTCATCAGCAACTTTAGCTAACAACAATCCCAAACGAACACGACGTTCAGCAATCTCTTGATATTCTTTTTTTAAGGCATCTTCGGATTTTTTCTTTTCATCTTCATCCAATTTATCAGCCTTTTTGGCTTGTTCAAATTGGGCCCAAATGCCATCAAATTCAGCTTTAACCATACTTTCTGGCACTTCAAAATCATAATCATCATTCAAGGCATCCAATAAAGCACGTTTTGCATGCATACGGGCCACACGATCATATTCTTTGTTGAGTTCGGCCTTAATCATTTCCTTTAAGTCATCCAAATCTTTTGCCCCAAAGAACTTAGCAAATTCATCATCGATTTCGGGTTTTTTCCAAGCACGAAGTTCCTTGATTTTTGTTTCAAATTTAGCTTTTTTGCCAGCTAAATCTTTGGCATGGTAATCCTTTGGAAAGGTAACATCCACATCCACTGTGTCGCCGACTTTATGACCAGTCAATTGATCTTCAAATCCGGGGATAAAAGTGTTAGAACCAAGTTCCAAATAGGCATCTTTACCGGTACCCCCTTTAAATTCCTTACCATCCATGGTACCCACAAAATCAATAACAATCACATCACCTTTTTTGGTGGCTCTGGTCTCTTTCAAAAGTTCGGTTGTTTTACGACCTTCTGCCAACTTATCCAATGCTTCATTAATTTCGGTATCACCAGCCATTGCCTTCATGCGTTCAATTTTAATCTTATCAAAAGGTTTTACCTTAACATCAGGCAAGGCTTCAAAATTCACTGTCAACACAATGTCTTTTCCATCTTCAAACTTATCCATTTGAACTGAAGGACGAACGGCAGGACGCAATTTTTTGGCTTCCAATTCTTTTGCTACGGCTTCATTGATAGCTCTGTCCAGAACTTCACCTTTAACAGAATTTTCATATTTTTGACGAATCATGTTCATCGGTGCTTGACCAGGACGGAATCCAGGTAATTTGGCTTCTTTTCTGACTTCTTCCAGACGCGCTGTGATTTTATCTGCAAAATCTTGAGCTTTGATGGTAACTTTTAAAGTTTGAGCTAATTTAGACATTTTTTTCCTTTCGTCGTGTTTATTTTTTAATTTTAGTTTATTCCTGCAATAATAGTGGCGTGAGCTTAGCATATTTTCCCCAAAAAAGCAAGGAAAAAATCATTTTACTTTTTTTATGTTTTTTCCTTGACTTAGATGTTTTGAAATGCTAAGGTAAAGACAACTTTATAAAAAAGGAGATTAAATGAAACGTCTGAAAGGTCTGGCAATACCCCCCCCCCAAGCGTAAATAATCTTTATTTTTCAACGGGTTATTTTGAATCTGGTCGTAGTTTTGTTGAGATGTTGGGAACATTGGCGATTATGGGGATTATCAGTATAACCACTATTGTCGGGTTCGGAGCATTGATGAACAAACACCACGCCAACACCTTAATCGAAGAAGCCCAAAAACGTGCCACCGTTATTGCAGGACAAATCGGCTTCGAAAAAACACCTTCCTTAGTGGAATTTAACAAATATAATACAACCTCAGCCGGCGAGTTCGGAAAGGAAGTAACCACCTCTGATTCAGTCCTACAATTCGGGATTCCTGTATCAGGTGTTAAAAAGGGGGTCTGTCAAAGCATCATCGGGGCAATCGGGGATAAAACAGCCTTACGCCGTTTAAGTCCCATGAACAACTTTCAAACAGCTCTGACCGAATGTGAGGATGATAATTCTTTCTTAATGGTTTATAATAATGATTTGGGAACAAATGATAAGTTAGAACCACCGACACCTTGTTATGAAGACATTGATTGTAAGACTGAATGCGCGACGTGTCAAATTCCCGAGGGGGATTTTAAAGGAATCTGTGCGGGGGAATGTGATGCCCTCTGCCAAGAAGGGGACACCTGTGGCGATAATGAATGTGTTGTTTGTGATCCT
>JAGCFA010000039.1 GCA_017650375.1 Alphaproteobacteria bacterium
TATAGATCGCATAAAATGGTGGCTTCAAAAAAATAATTTTCCAGCAAATAAAGTCCATACTTTCGATTCGTTTAAAGAAAAGGTTTTAGAAGATAAAATCTTCTTTGATTTGATAAAAAATTATCAAAAAAATCGATTAAATTAATTTTTTTTAAAAAATTTTCATTTTTTTGTTGACATATTCTTTTTTATAGCGTAAACAAAAGGATGTATTGTTCACATAAATCCATGAAAGGGAGAAAAAATGACAACAAAAAAGAAACCGGTGAAAAAGGCTGCCGTTAAAAAAACTGCCCCAAAAAAAGTGGTTAAAAAAGCTGTTGCCAAAAAAACAGTAAAGAAGACAA
The DNA here is from genome assembly GCA_017650375.1 of Alphaproteobacteria bacterium. Lineage (GTDB taxonomy): Bacteria > Pseudomonadota > Alphaproteobacteria > CAAHEQ01 > UBA3637 > UBA3637. Next base: position 348 of record JAGCFA010000039.1, read on the forward strand.
CTGTTAAAGCTGTTGTGAAAAAAGCACCTGTGAAAAAGAAGGTTGTAAAGAAAGCTTGCGCTAAAAAATGCGCTTGCAAAAAAGCTGCAGCCAAAAAGCCTGTAGCCAAAAAAAGCTTGAAGACGACAGTCAAAAAAGCCATCAAAAAAATTATTAAGAAAAAATAATTTTAACTTAACCTAAAAAGTCCCCTGATATTATGGGGACTTTTTTTATGCTTGCCGCACTTCTGATACACCTAAAATACGCGAGAGGTTATCCATGACATCTGGTGTGATTGTATAATGTGTTGGCAATTCAAATTCCACATCATAGTCATTGGTTTTTAAGAGGATGAAAATTTTGCTTTTGCCTTTGGGAACTTTTTCCAATATTTTCTTTATTTCCTGAACAGCTTCGGCTTTTTCAAGGCGCACGATCAAAGTGGTTGCTGTGTTCGCCATCACATCCGACAAAAACTCTACTTCAGCCAGATTCAGGCGCACATCCTCTTCGCCTTCCTTGCGTGAGGCATTGACGGTCAAAAGTAAAGGTTGACCTGATTTCAATTTATCCCGATTCGCTGTCAATACATCAGAAAAACACAGCAAATCAAAACTGCCTGATTTATCAGAACCCGTCACAAAGGCAAAGCGATTGCCCTTTTGGCTGATGCGTTCACGCACATCCGATACAATAGCAGCAATCTTGGCACGCACTGCCCCGCTCACTTTGGCCATCGGTACAATTTCAGAATAATTCACAGCGCGCAAACGTTCCAACACAGGGCCAAAGGAATCCAATGGGTGCGCCGAGAGATAAAAACCCAGCGCTTCTTTTTCATGTTCCAGTTTTTCCATTTGTGGCCATTCATTACAGCGATCCAATTTTAAAGCATTGGCCGACACATCCGCTCCAAATAGCCCCATCTGAGAACTGTTACGCGATTGTGTCGCCTGCGATGCGTATGCCACCAAATTTTCCACATTGTTAAAGACAAGAGCCCGATTTTTTTCAATACATTCAAAAGCGCCTGCTTTTGCCAAATTTTCAACATAACGTTTATTAAGGGCCGACACATCTACACGTGACACAAAATCTTGCAGGGATTTAAAGGGACCGTTTTTTGTGCGCTCGGCCACCACTTGTTGCATCCCCGCTTCGCCTACATTTTTAACGGCTGATAAAGCATAACGTACCGCACCATTTTCAACGGTAAAATCTACTTCTGACAAATTGATGTCTGGCGATAAAACCTGAATGTTATGTGCCAAAATATCATCTTTAAAAATCGCGAGTTTATCCGTGTTGATTTTATCCAGAGTCATAGTAGCTGCCATAAATTCAGCCGGGAAATGTGCCTTTAAGTAAGCTGTTTGATACGCGATAAAAGCATAGGCTGCTGCATGTGCTTTGTTAAAACCATATTCAGCAAACTTGGCCATTTTATCAAAAACTTTTTCGGCCACTTTTTCATCCACACCTTTGGCTTTTGCTCCATTGATGAATTTGACGCGTTCAGGGGGCAACAACTCTGCTTTTTTCTTTCCCATAATACGGCGCAACAAATCGGCTCCACCCAAAGTGAAGTCCGCCATCACGCGCGAAATCTGCATCACTTGTTCCTGATAAATCATAATACCATAGGTTTCCTTTAAAATCGGCTCAAGCATCGGGTGCATATAATCGGGTTTTTCCAAACCTTTTTTAACCGCAATATAAGTGGGAATTGAATCCATGGGCCCTGGGCGATAAAGCGACACTAAAGCCACAATATCTTCAATTTTATCAGGTTGCATATCGTGCAAGATTTTTTTCATACCCGTTGATTCCAACTGGAACACACCGGTTGTATCGGCAGCGCGCAAGAGCTTGAAAGTTTCTTCATCATCCAAAGGAATATGGTCAATATCCACTTCTATCCCGCGTTTGTTGATGAGTTCAATGGCTTTTTTAATAGTGGTTAAAGTTTTAAGCCCCAAAAAGTCAAACTTAATTAGGCTTGCTTCTTCCACATACTTCATATCGTATTGCGTGACAGGCATATCGGATGAGGGATCCTTATAAATCGGGACAATTTCATCCAGCGGTTTATTCCCAATCACCACACCAGCGGCGTGGGTGGAGGTATTACGAAACAATCCTTCCAATTTCACAGCAATCGCAAAGAGTTCCTTTACCTGTTCATCCGCATCAATTTCTTCTTTCAAACGCGGTTCTTGTTCAAAGGCTTTTTCCAAAGTCATCTTGGGATCATTCGGAATCATTTTACTGAGGCGATCCACAACGGGAAATGGTACTTGCATCACACGGCCAACATCACGAATGACTGCTTTTGCCTGCAATTTACCAAAGGTGATAATTTGCGCTACATGGTCAAAGCCATAATGATTTTGCACATACTCAATGGTTTTTTCGCGTTTTTCCTGACAAAAATCGACGTCGATATCAGGCATATTCACACGTTCCGGATTCAAAAAGCGTTCGAACACCAAATCAAAGCGCATAGGATCAATGTCGGTAATCATCAAGCACCAAGCGACCACTGAACCTGCGCCCGATCCACGCCCAGGTCCCACCGGCACACCATTCTTTTTGGACCACTGAATAAAGTCTGCCACAATTAAAAAGTAGCCAGGAAATCCCATTTGTTTAATGACACCCAATTCAAAGAGCATTTGATCGTGATATTTTTTTTGTTCCTCAGTGGGGCGCCCCTGCATACGGATTTTAAAGCCCTCTTCAGCCATATCTGCCAGCACTTCATCCTCGGTTTTCCCATGGCAGTCATAATTCGGGAAAGCGGGTTTTTTCTTTTCAGCCATAAAGGCACAACGTCGCGCAATTAGGACTGTATTTGCTAAAGCCTCTGGCAAATCTGAAAAAAGTTCGCACATTTCATCTGCAGATTTTAAGTAATGTTCTGGGGTCAAACGCCGACGATCCTCATCCACCAACAATTTTTTTTCAGCGATACACATCAATGCGTCTTGTGCTTCATACATATCTGGCGTTAAAAAATAGGCATCATTTGTAGCAACAATCGGGATATTCAAGTCCAGTGCCAATTTTAAAAAAGCTTCTTCTGTTTGTTGTTCTTGATTCATGCCATGGCGCATGAGTTCGATATAAAGGCGATCACCAAAAACATCCTTTAATTTTTGAGTCAATGTTTTGGCCCAATCAAATTGACCTGCCAATAGGGTGCGCCCAATTAAACCTTCCCAGCCACCGGTTAGACAAATGAGGCCATCCGTGTGCGTACAGAGTTCTTCAAAGGTAATATGCGGTTGAACCTGCTTATCCGCTCCCATGTAATAGGCAGAAAAAAGTTTTAATAAGTGCTTATACCCTGTTTCATTTTGCACCAACAAAACAACCTTATCAAAAGTGTCATCAGAAGTATCAAAGGCATTTTTTTCTTTCTTGGGGGATTTGACAAGCAGTTGTGTTCCCAAAATCGGCTGAACACCCAAAGGAGGCATTTCATGCATCATCGCCATCGCGCCACAGATGTTATTAGAATCAGTGACCGCTATGGCCGGCATTTTATTTTCTGCCGCCCATTTGGCGAGTTTCGGCATTTTGATGGCCCCTTCCAACAAAGAATAAGCCGTATGCACATGTAAATGTATAAACTTTGGTTGCATGGGCAAAAGCATACCAAATTTTGCCCAAAAAATCAAGGAAAGAATAGCCAGATAGAATTATCCCCGCCTGAATCAGGCGGGGATTGTTTTATTTGCCTAAATTAATCAATGGAAGAGGGGCCGATCCGTACATATTTTGCGGCAAAGCACCATTCCATTTTTCGGCCTTAGTAAGTTCCACCAATCGAGAGTTTTCCGAGAGAGCTTTTGATTTTTCTCGGATAGCAGCGGCTTCAGCCAAACCAATTTGCTTAGTTGCTTCGGCTTTTGCTTCAGATTCCACTTTAATAGCATAAGCTTTCGCTTCAGAGGCTGCCTTTTGAGAATCGGCTTCTGCTTTAGCCTTAATCACCTGCTGTTTTCCTTCTTCAGCAACACGCACTGTTTCGTTTTGCGCTTTAATAGCTTCCTGCGTGGCAATCTGTTTAGCTTCAATTGCGCTTTCAAAAGCAGAAGAGAAGGAAATATCTTCAATGGCCACTTCTTGAACCAAGATATGCGACGGTGATAAAATAGCAGAAATTTTTTCTTTAATTTCTTGTGTAACTACTTCACGGTTGTTAATAAACTTATCAGCTTCCACCTTACCGACAACATCTTTCACAGCGCTTAAAACGTTCGGTTCAATCAAGGTGTTTTGATAAGCTAAACCAATACGTTGATAAAGTTCATGAGCCTTCGTGGGATCAATGTTATAGTTGACTGTCAAGCTCATAGTCGCTTGTTGAATATCTTTGGTATAGGTTTCCAAACGAATCTTTTCACGTTGCAAACGCGTATCAATGGATACCATAGAAGTACTGATGGGATTATAAAAATAAAGCCCTTCTGGCAATGAATCCGAAACGACCTTCCCCCATGTCAATTTGACACCACGAAAACCAGCATCAATTTGGCTGAACCCCAAAAATGAAATAGAGCCTGCGAAAATCAAAGCTCCCAATCCCACAAACAAAGCAATATTTTTTGTATTTGTCATTTATTTTCCTTTTCCTGTAATAATTTGTTTCAAAAAATGACGACCTTCTGCTGTTGCCAAACAAATCGGAAACAGAACAATCGCCCAAAAACGCCGGTTGTTCTTGGCCATATCTGAGGATGCCAATTTAACCAACAAAAAAACTAACCCGCAAACATAGAATAAAATTAAAAGTCTTAGTAATAAAATATTCATCATACCTCCTTATGTAAGTTCAGCATACTGTACAAAAAAGCAAAAGTCAATAGAAATTAACAGTCTTTTGTTGGGGTTGAAAGAATTTCTTTTCCATCCTATTCCTTTTATATCAACAATAGGAGGATAAAATGGAAAAAGAAAAACGTTATTTTGGGCAAAAAAATGCCCCCAAAAGCCAATTAATTTATGTTATCTTAGCTTTATTTTTTGGGGCATTCGGTGTCCATAACTTTTATGCGAATCGTTGGGGACGCGGTTTGATTCAATTATTGCTAACCATTGGAACTGGCTTTATCGGGGTTATTATCAGTTCGCTTTGGTCAATCGTCAATATCTTTACCATTGAAACAGACGGCGATGGACGCTCTTTTGAATTAAACCTGCCGGCAAAATATATTTGTGGTATTTTAGGCATCATAAAATATCTGGGGGAAATTATCTTTTGGACATTGGCTTTGGTCGGTTTTTTAACGGGAAATTATGCCCATATGGATTGGAATGATTTTCGTGAAAAAAGAAGCGTTCAAGAAACAACCGAGAAAATCGTTACGCCTTCGGAAACAATTTATAAAACAACACAAACAACCATTATTGATTAAAAAAATCCCAGCCAAATCAGGCTGGGAAATTTCTTTGATTCAAGAAGCTATTTTCTTGTTCCGTAGAAAACAGGTGTTTCCACTTTTTTAACCGGTTTCACAGCCGGTTTTGCTGTAGCTTTTGGGGCTGTTTTAGAAGCCTTAGCCACAACAGGCTTAGCCACTGTTTTCACAGGGGCAACCTTTTTCGGAGCTTCTTTTTTGACAGGAGCAACTTTTTTATCAGCTTTTTTAGCGGGTTTTTTTATCGCTACTTTTGCTGGTTTAAAAAATTGTTCACAAGCTTTCATCCAGAAAAATTCTGCAGAACCATCTGGACGACCTGCTTTTTCCCACAAGAAATAAGCAGCTTCGCGAATCATGTTTTCGTTAATTTGTTTTACCATGGTAATACTCCTTTATCACAAAACACTTTCAGAGTGTAAAACAAAAAAAAACTTTTTGCAACACTTTTTTTAATTTTCTTTCTTTTTTTCTAAGAAAATAATTAATTGATCCAGCGGAAGAGGTCTTGAAAACCAAAAACCTTGCCCATAATCACATCCGTTTTTTTCCAACCATTCTTTTTGTTCAGTTGTTTCAATCCCTTCAGCCAAAACAGGAACTTTCAAAATATGGCCGAACTGTATGACTAAAGAAAAAATTTCCCGACTTTTAACACCTTCTTGCAAAGAGCGGGCAAAATCACACCCTACTTTCAATTTATTAATATTCAAGTACCTTAAATAATCGAAAGAAGAATACCCCGTACCAAAATCATCTATAGAGATAGAAATTCCTAAATCTTGCAATTCTTTGAAGATGTCCTTTTGCGTATCAGAAAATTCCAATCGTTGACTTTCTGTAATTTCACACTCCAAAAATTTACTTTCTGTGTTTGTTTCTTTCAAAACTGTTTGAACAATCGGGATCAAACGTTTATCCGTTAACTGAGCTGCAGACAAATTAACGGACATACTGACATTAGGATAACCAGCATTTTGAATAACCTTTAAATCTGTCAAAGTTTGCCGAAACAAAAAATCAGTAAATTCTTGAATCAGTTTAGAACTTTCCAAAACAGGAATAAACTGATCCGGCGGAATGATTCCTTTTGGGGCATTCCAACGCATCAACGCTTCCACAGCGATAATTTCACCCGTTTTCAAATTAAATTCAGGTTGATAATAAAAGACAAATTCACCGTTTTTCATTCCCCGTTTCAAATCAGCCACAGAAACTTTATCTTCTGAATTTATTCCAAATAAAAACATCTTATCCTCCTTGATAAAAATTGACATCTGATTTTCTATATACACATTTTTTTAAAAAAAAGCTACACTTTTTTAAAAAGAAACGCTATAATAAAAAATATCATTAAATCAGAAAGGAAATAAAAATGCAAAAACCAGTATTACTCTGTATTTTAGACGGCTGGGGATACCGTAAAGAAAAAGAAAATAACGCCATTGAAATGGGGAATACCCCCGTTTGGCACGATTTAGTAGCAAATTGGCCCCATACTATGCTAGCCACTTCTGGCGCAGATGTGGGATTACCCGATGGTCAAATGGGAAATTCAGAAGTTGGACACACTAATTTAGGGGCCGGACGTGTCGTTTTGCAGGATCTTCCACGTATTGATAAAGCAATTAAGGAAAAAGCTTTGGATGAAAATCCTGTTTTATTGCATTTGATTGAAGAATTAAAAAAATCTAGCGGAACCTGTCATTTGATGGGACTTTTAGGTCCTGGGGGTGTACATGCTCAACAAAGTCATATTGTGGCGTTAGCACGCATTTTAAATGCCAATGGAATTCCAGTAGTTTTACATGGATTTTTAGATGGACGAGATACGCCACCGATGTCTGCCAAAGGTTTTGTGGCTGAATTAGAAAAGGATCTTCATGAGATGCCGTTGGTTAAAATTGCCACTTTGGGTGGACGTTACTACGGCATGGATCGTGATAATCGTTGGGATCGCGTGACAAAAGCCTATGAAGCCATTGTGAATGCCGATGCGCCAAAATTTGCAACTGCTGACGAAGCTATTGCGGTTTCTTATAATCAGGAAGTTGGGGACGAATTTGTGGTGCCTTGTGTAATTGGGGATTATCAGGGGATGAAGGATGGCGACGCAGTTATCATGGCCAATTATCGTTCTGACAGAGCCCGTGAAATTACACGGATGTTGTTGCAACCCGATTTCAATCTGGCACCTCGTTCACGAGTGGTAGCCTTTGTGGATGCAGTTGCGATGACGGAATATTCATCGGAGCACACTGCATGGATGCATACGCTTTTCCCACCGGAAGATTTAAAGCATATCTTTGGGGAAGAAGTGGCGGCAGCAGGGTTAAAACAACTACGCATTGCTGAAACCGAAAAATATGCCCATGTGACATTTTTCTTTAATGGGGGACGTGAAGCTGTTTTTGATGGCGAGGAAAGAATTTTAGTTCCTTCCCCCAAAGTTGCAACTTATGATTTGAAACCAGAAATGAGTGCTGTGGAGGTGACCGATAAAATGGTTGAGGCCATTGAAAGCGGTAAGTTTGATGTCATCGTTGCCAATTTTGCCAATGGGGATATGGTGGGACATACAGGTGTTTTGTCTGCGGCCATTAAAGCGGTAGAAACAGTAGATACTTGTGTAGGAAGAATTGTGGAAGCTTTAAAGAAAACAGGGGGATGCGCTTTCTTTACGGCGGACCATGGAAACGCTGAGGATATGGTGGATGATCAGGGGCGTCCTAAAACAGCTCATACCAATACACCAGTACAAGCAGTTCTTTTCAATGCTGAGGGAATTAAAGGGCTAAAAGAAGGGCGTTTGGCCGATGTAGCCCCCACTTTATTAGATTTGATGGGATTGCCACAACCCACTGAAATGGATGGGAAATCTTTGTTGATTCGGGGGTAAGTTGAAATTCTGGATATTTTCATTGATGGTGCTGATAAGTTGGGGAGCCATGGCTGCCGAACCCACAGCACAGGAACTGGAAAAAGTAGAGTATCAATTAAAACAAGAACGGCAAACTCAACGTGAATCTCAATTAAAGGCCCATCAATTAGAAAAAGAAGTTCGGGAAGTTCAAAAACAATTGATTTCTTCTGCGCATCAGATTCAATCTCAAGAAGGAAAACTTTCTTTACTGGAACAAAAAATAAAAGAATTAAACGAACAAGAATCTGAGCTTAAAGAACGTTTAAAATTAACCAACAAACAGCTGTTCCGAATTATGAAAGGGATGCAAACACTGGCTTTACGACCAACTGAATTATTGATTTTTCAATCAAAAACCCCCGTAGATATGCTTCGAAGTCGTGATTTAATGCGCTATAGCTTGCCCATCATTGGTCAAATGCAAACAGAAACAAAGGATAATTTGGTTAAGTTAGCAAATGTACGTCAAGAACAAAATGAAAAGAAAGAACAAATAAAGCAAGCATACACAGATTTGTTAACTCAGCGCGAAAAAATGAATCGCTTGGTCGGACAGAAAAAAGTGATGCAGGCACAATATACTTCTTATTACAACGAATCTAAAAAGAAGGCTGATGCTTTGGCTTTGAAAGCACAAGATTTGAAGGATTTATTGGTTCGGTTAGAAAAAGAACGAGCTTTAGCACGCAAAAAGAAGGAACAAGAAAAGGCTTTATTGGCAACTACCCCTCATCTGGGGGTAACAGGGGCCTTTGGCAGAGCAAAGGGACTTTTATCATTCCCCGCAAATGGAAAAATTACACAACATTTCGGAGACACCAGTGTTTCCGGGGCTCATGCAAAAGGTATCGTTTTAAAAACGCGTCCTAATGCCCAAATTACCGTCCCCTTTGATGGAACTGTTTTATTTGCTGGTCCTTTCCAAAACTACGGAAAATTATTGATTGTGGATCATGGGGATGAATATTTAACTGTTTTGGCAGGGATTGGTTCAATCAATGCCAGTGTAGGACAAGAATTATTGGCCGGAGAACCAGTCGGATCAATGAGTTCTTCTTACACAGACTTATATTTAGAAATTCGTTTTCAAGGGACACCAGAAAATCCCGAAGAATGGTTTAAAAAGAAAGGATAAGAAATGAGACATATTGTTTATGCTTTATTGATCGGAACATTTTTAACAACTCCTGTTTGGGGCGCAGAAAAAAAGTCTGATACAAAACAAGAAGATGTTTATTTATTAATGGATTTATTGGGGGCAGCCTTTCAAACAATTCGAGATGAAGCTGTGGAAGAAATTTCTTATCGCCAGATGGTAGAAAAATCTATTAACGGTGTTCTGACTTCTATTGATCCACACTCCGGATTTTTAGATGCTGAAGAAATGCGTGAAATGGAAACCCAAACAAAAGGAGAATTTGGGGGGTTAGGATTGGAAGTCGGATGGGATAAAGATATGGTGCGTGTTACCGCCCCTATTGACGACACTCCAGCAGCAAAAGCAGGTATTCAAACTGGAGATTATATCACCCATATTGATGATGTTTCTGTGGTAGGCACATCATTGAATGAGGCTGTCAAAAAAATGCGAGGCAAAGCCGGAACAAAAGTGAAACTGAGCGTTTTTCGTCAGGGTAAAAAACCATTTAATGTAACTATTAAACGCGATATCATTAAAGTAAATCCCATTAAATTTGAAGCAAAAGAGGATATCGGTTATTTACGATTGACAACTTTCAGCGATAATGCCAGTGGAAAATTAAAAGAAGCTGTTGAAAAATTGACTAAAGAAATCGGAAGTGAAAAGATAAAAGGCTTTATTTTAGATTTACGTAATAACCCAGGGGGATTATTAGATGAAGCGGTTGCCGTGACAGATTTATTCTTAGCCCAAGGGGAAATCGTTTCAACACGTTCCAGAAACCCCGAAGACACTGTACGTTATTCAGCTAAGACACAAGACATTACGAACGGAGCTCCATTGGTCGTCCTTATCAACGAAGGTTCTGCCAGCGCTTCTGAAATTGTGGCAGGGGCTTTACAAGATCACAGACGAGCCATTATTGCTGGTCTAAAATCTTTTGGAAAAGGATCTGTTCAAACAGTACGTCAAATTCCTGATTTCGGCGCTGTTAAAATTACAACAGCACGATATTACACACCTTCTGGTCATTCTATTCAAGCAAAAGGAATTACTCCCGATATAGAAATCCCCAGAGGAAAATTAGAAGAATATCCACGCTTAACAGGATGGGGTGAAGAAAATCTAGATAAGGCTTTAGAAAGCGAAGATGGCAAAAAAACACCAGAGGAAATCTTGTTGGAAAAAGAGGATAAAAAAGAAGATGAAAAACCAAAAGATTACCAATTAGAACGCGCTTTGGATTTAGTACGAGCTATTTGGATCGCAAATCAAAGAGAGGAAAAATAATGGGGAATTATCGTGACGCTGTGGGAATAATGGTCATCAATTCCAAAAAGAAAATTTGGTTAGGATATCGGGCTTGGACACAAAAATCAAAGTATCATTGGCAGATGCCCCAAGGTGGCATTGATGAAGGAGAAACACCCGAACAAGCAGCTTGGCGTGAAATGTATGAAGAAACAGGATTAACCCCTGAAACAACTAAGTTAATTTATGAAAGCCCGAATTGGTACACCTACGATATTCCTAAAAAATCCAAACGTAAAATTGATGGAGAACGCCAAAAATGGTTTTTGTTCTTGTTTACAGGAACAAATAAAAATGTAAATTTAAAGGTGCAGAAAAAACCAGAATTTATTCGCTTCCGTTGGGCCGAACCGCAAAAAGCGCCCCATTTGATTATTCCTTTCAAAAAAGAAGTATATAATCAAGTGTTAGCTGAATTTATGCCAGTGATTGGCAAATTAGAAGAATAAATGATGATTGTTCAACCGGGATTATTCCGGATGAAGGGATAAAATTTTAATTCCTTTTCAAAATCTGTTGACATTTTAATTATTTTTTTCTAAATTGTTTTTGCTTTGTGACATTGCTCACAAAGTCGGAACTGAAAAATCCGTTCATCTTGTAAAGCCGCCCTTAGGGCGGATGGTTTACCGAATATATTGAATAGGTAGCACTGCCCAAGATGACAGTTTTTCAGCGTCCGTCCACTTTGAAAAAAGTGGATTTTTTATTGAGATAACCAGGAGATTGAAAATGCAAAATGAATCGGGGCGGAGTTTGGTTGAAATGTTGGGAACATTGGCGGTTATGGGGATACTCTCCCTGGGGGGAATAGCGGCCTTTCATTCAGCCATGAACAAAAACCGCATCAACACCTTGATTCAGGAAGCGCAAAAAAGAGCTGTTGTCGCTTCAGCACAAATCATGCTTCACGGTCAAAAGCCGAACTTAGTCGAATTCGATGCTTCCAATGCCACAGAAATGGGACGATTCGGGGCCGCCACCCAAGAAGGCCTGACGAATCAGTTCGGTATTCAAATCTCCTATATGGATCGATCTGCCTGTCAAGCCCTGTTAAACGCCATAGGGGACAAGACACCTATCCGGCGCCTATCCCATCCCAACACGCCAACAGTTTCCATTTCTGAATGTGACGAAGTGGGCAAATATTTGATTATCTATAATGATGATTTAAGCCACGAAGATAAGGCTGTCGCCACCACTGAGCCTGAACCGGAACCAGCCCAAGAATGTGAAACAGACCGCGATTGCAAGACCGTGTGCGGGACCTGTCAAAAGGAAAGCAACGAAGAACGTGGTGTTTGTGTGAATGAATGTGAAGCCCCTGCTGATTATTGTGATGACAATACTGATTGCAACACCGAAAATGACTGTATGATTTGTGATACCTCCTCTCATTCTTGTAAAGACGGATGTAAGAGAGTGGAATATCTGGAAAGCTCTGGAACGCAATATATCAATACTGGCGTAAACGCAAATTCAAATCCTAAATACGAGTTAAGATTTGTTATATCATATACAAATCCATTATCCCCAAGTCCACAATATACTGGTGCTGATTATGGTGGAACTTTTGGCGTAGTTAATGGAAATTGGCAGTGGAGCAATAATGTTCCTGTTACAGCTAATCAATTTTATGAAATAGACTACATAAATCAAAATGGTTCACGAGGTGCATACGTTAATGGTACAGATTATTATCAGGGAAATAACTATGAATCCTTTGGTTATCGATGCTTACTTTTTGCTGCTGGGCAAGATAATTCTGGAACAACTAAAACTAATTTATTTTCAGCAAAAATGAAAAGCTGTTCTATTGTTTTAGGAGATACTCTTGTTCGTGATTTCATCCCGGTTCTTACCGCCGACAATGAGGCTTGTCTGTTTGATAAAGTGACGCAAGGATTGTTTTGCAATGCCGGCTCAGGTACCTTCAAAACCAATAAAGATCCCCTATAACATTACTTAAAAATTACCCCACTGATTATCAGTGGGGGCTTTAAACATTTGCTTCCGGACTTTTGCAAGTTATTTTGTGACAATCACCATGGCTTCTCTCAACACACGATCATGAATCATATACCCAGTTTGCAAATTTTCTATGATGGTGCCATTTGGTTTTGATGGATCTTCCACTTGTTGGATCACACGATGTTTTTCAGGATCAAAGACTTTGCCCATATCATCCATTTGAACCACATTGTTTTTGGCAAAAGCATCTGTTAGTTGCTTTTGAGTGAGTTCCACCCCTTGCAATAAATTGATAAAAAATGGATCGCAGGGTTTATCGGATTTTCCCATTTCCACTTGTGCTTGATGAATGGCCCTGGCCAAATTATCCGCCACAGGCAATAAATCTTTTGCAAAATCCTTAGTTGCATAACGGGCTGTATTTTGCATATCCAGCGCGCAACGTTTTTTGATATTTTCACATTCGGCTGCTGTTCGCAAGGCTAAATCTTTCCAATGCAATACTTCCGCTGCCAATTTTTGAACTTGATCTTCAGCCACAGGAGCTGGTGCTTGATCATGTTTTTCTGATGTCTGTTCTTGCTTATCTTTCTTGGTCATTTCAAATCCTTTCGTTTTATAATACATATGTAGTCATCTTTGAATTAAAAATCAAGCCCTGACTTGTTTTTTACAGCCAATTATGCTATAATTTTTCCAAATTTAATCTTAATGAAAGGATATAGAATGACCAGACCATCAGGCCGAGCCGATACTCAGATGCGTGAAATGACCTTAACTCCTTGGGTGAACAAATTTGCGGAAGGTTCTTGCTTAGTAAAATGTGGGGATACACATGTGTTATGCACAGCATCCGTGGAATATAAAGTGCCCGCTTGGATGAAACAACAAGGAAAACGGGGGGGGTGGATTACCGCTGAATATGGCATGCTTCCTAGGGCAAACGCAACACGCATCGATCGTGAAGCCGTCAAAGGGAAGCAAGATGGACGCACCCAAGAAATTCAACGTTTAATTGGGCGTTCTATGCGGGCAGCAGTGGATTTACATCAAATGGATAACATTACGATTAAAATTGACTGTGATGTGTTGCAAGGGGATGGCGGTACACGTACCGCCAGCATCAATGGGGCGTATGTGGCATTAGTTCAAGCTATCAATTCATTAGTAGAAGAAGGAAAATTGGAAAAGTCCCCTATATTGGGGCAAGTAGCCGCCATTTCCTGCGGTGTTGTACAAGGCGTGCCCGTGGTGGATTTGGATTATGTGGAAGATTCCAACGCCGGAACGGATACCAATTTTGTGATGAATGATAAAGGAGAATTGTTAGAAATTCAAGGAACAGCTGAAGGGGCGCCTTTTACCGCCGAACAATTGACCACTATGATGAAAATGGCCGGGAATGTTATGCAGCTGATTTTCATGAAGCAAAAAGAAGCATTGGCTAAAAAAAGATAATTTAGATCCTTTCCAGTTGAATATTGGGAAATAATTTTTGAGCAACTTGGGTGTAGCTGGGGGAAAGTTGGCTCACGAAAAATTGACGAGTGCCACCACGTGATAATTTTGTTTCAATTTCTTTATGGTGCTTTAAGTAATTGAACAATTTTTGCCCCATCAGTTCATCTTGAGCAATAATGCGCGTATTGGGTAAATATTGTTGAAATAATCCTTTGACGAGCGGATAATGGGTGCATCCCAAAATCAGTGCAGGAATATCGTTAAAATTTTCACTATATTCTGCAATAGCTTTTTCAGCCCCGATAAAATCATTATTTTCTATGGCAGGAACCAAGCGGGGCGTGGACAATGAAACAACCTGTACATTAGGTAAAATCTTTTTCAATTCAACAGCATAAATATCCGACCTGATTGTAGTGGGTGTCCCAACCACACCAATCATCTTTTCCCCATTTTTAAGGGCTTCTTCTACGGTAGGAATAATGACTCCCAAAATTTTAACATCAGGAGCAAATTTAGGACAAAAGCGTTTTTGTAGATAACGAAGGGTAATTGCAGTAGCTGTGTTACAGGCGATAATAATCAAGCCACAATTTTGTCTTATTAAAAAGCGCATAGCATCCAAGGTATAAGCCAAAATGCGCCCTGGCGTTTTTTCGCCATAGGGCACATGTACGGTATCCCCATAATAGACATAATCGTATTTGGGTAAGGCTTCCATTAAAGCCTTAGCGATTACTAGTCCGCCTAATCCTGAATCAAACACACCTATTTTCATGGGAATAGCCTAGCATTTTTTATACACGGCGTCCACAAAAAATTTGCTTTTTGTTTCAAAACACTGTACACTTTGAAGCATGGGACACAATTTTAAAAAACATTTTGAAAAAAGAAGGCATGAAGCATTAGATGAAAGGGATGATACCCCTGTTGTGGTTACCTGTTTGTGGACAAATGGACAGGCAGAACCTGTTAATCGCAAAATTCGCCAGAGTTTTTATATCAAAAACATTCCTCCCTCTATTCATTTAAGCGAAGGGGATGTGGTGGATGTGGAAGTTCCGCGTTCAATTCGCCCTGATCAAGCTGGCATTTTTAAACGCCTGATTTGCAATATGCGGGATGCCTTTGCGCCCACAATGATTTCTATGGCCGAAGCGCATTTACCCCAATCTTTTTCAGAAAGTGCCGAAAAAGAGGCAAATAAAGCCATTGTGCCAGAAGTGAGTAAAACCAGAAAAGATCTACGTCAAATTCCTTTTGTAACAATTGATGGCGCTGATGCCAAAGATTTTGATGATGCAGTGTGGGCCGAAAAAGACAAATCCGGCTGGCATGTAATGGTGGGGATTGCGGATGTATCGTGGTATGTGCGCCCTGATTCTGAGCTGGATAAAGAGGCATTTCGGCGCGGGAATTCCACTTATTTCCCTGACCGCGTTGTGCCTATGTTGCCGTTTAAATTGTCTAACGGTGTGTGTTCGTTGAACCCAAACGAACCGCGAGGGGCCTTGGTATGCGAAGTATGGTTGGATAAAGATGGTTATAAGAAAAAACACAAATTTTATCGTGCGTTGATTCAATCGGTAGCACGCCTCACCTATACGCAAGTACAAGCTGTGATGGACGGCAAAGAAAAATTGGATGTGGATTTGGATGCCTTGATTGCGGTTTACGAACTTTTGAAAAAAGGGCGCGAAAAAAGAAATACTTTGGAATTGGATGTCCCTGAACGCCAAGTGGTTTTGGATAACAAAGGACACGTCAAAGAAATTCATTTGCGCGAACAAACACCCGCTAATCAGCTGATTGAAGAGTTGATGATTTTGGCAAATGTATCGGCGGCAGAAACTTTAACGGAGTTGGCTCAAGGGGCGGTTTATCGTGTTCATGATGTTCCCAGTTCTGAAAAAATGGAAACTTTAAATGCGTATTTAAAAACCCTCAACAAAAAACCACTTCCTTTGCATGCCACACAAAAAGAATTTAACATCCTTTTAAAAAGTTCCACTTTTGACAAGCAAAATTATGCCTTGAATACCTTTATTTTGCGCACACAAGCACAAGCGGTTTATTCACCAGAAAATATCGGGCATTTCGGGCTGGCCCTCACGCAATACACCCATTTTACCGCACCCATTCGGCGTTATTCTGATTTGTTGGTGCATCGGTTGTTGGTATCAGGTTTAAAATTGGGGGATGGAGGCATAACGCCAGAACAAGTTAAAAATTTAGCAGGTTTATGTGAACATATTTCCTTTACCGAGCGCCAAAGCGCCAGCGCCGAACAAAATGCTGTAGATCGTTATTTGGCAATCAGTATGCGGGATAAAATCGGACAATTATTTACAGCGCGCATCAGTTCTATCACTGCCTTTGGGTTATTCATTATGCTGGATGAAACAGGGGCCGATGGCTTTGTACCTTTCCGCGCTATGCACGGGGACTACTTTAAATTTGACGAAAAAAGAACTCAGCTTGTTGGCAAGCATTCAGGCAAAACTTACCAACTGGGCGACAGCGTCAAGGTTATCCTATGCGAATGCAATTCTGCCACAGGCAGTTTACTTTTCAAAATAGCGAACAGCAATAAAAAACTTACAAAGTATGGGTTGTAAGGGGTTCACCGCCCAAGATATGTGCATGTAAATGGGGCACTTCCTGACCAGAATTTTTACCCGTATTCATCACCAAGCGGTAGCCGTTTTCTTTCAAACCCAGCATATTCACAACCGTTAAGATACTGCGGAAAAAGTCCGAAATTTCTTTGTCCGAAGAATGTTCCATAAAGTCCTGAAAATCGGTGTACATGCCCTTTGTAATCACCAACGCATGAATTTTGGCCTTGGGATTGATGTCGTAAAAGGCCAACACATCATCATTTTCATAGATTTTTTTGCAAGGAATTTCACCCCGTAAAATTTTCGCAAATACATTTGTTGAATCATAGGTCATTTTATTTCTCCTTTTTTGTTGTATTTTTTATTTATTTTATGCTAGAATACCCCTATCTTAAAAAAAAGGCAAGGGAAAATGAAACAGATTGTTAAATTCGTTTTTTTATTTATTTTAGGTGTATCTTTGACAGCTAAAGCTGATCTATATACAGCCGAAAACGTCATTATGTCTGGGGAAGGAACAACACCAGTAGAAGCAAAAGAAGCCGCCATCCGACA
>JAGCFA010000004.1 GCA_017650375.1 Alphaproteobacteria bacterium
CACGATGTTTCTTCATCGCCACTGTATACCCGCCAACGCCAGCGGAACCAATGATGCCGGCAATTGCCAACATCGCAAGTACCTCGACCATAGACCGACCGGATTCAGAATAAGCCTTTGATAAATAACGATTATTTACACTTGGGGGGGGGCATTGATAAGTCTTTAAGCATTTTATTTAATCTCCGTTCCTGTTAAAAATAAGTTTATCCCAACCTTAGCACACCCGAATATCCAAGTCAAGGGAATTTTCAACGAAGACTTGATAAAAATAAAACAATGCCTATCTTCCTTGTAAAAGGAGGACTGATGATTCATTTGCAAGCTTTACCATATACCTTTAAAGATTTAACCCCTTTCATTTCAGAAAGGACGATGTATTTTCATTATGAAAAACATTATGCAGGTTATGTAAATACAACGAATAATTTGTTAAAAGAAACCGATCTCCAAGATAAAACTTTAGAACAAATTATTTTGACTGCTGCCAGTGATGATATCTATACCACTCTTTTTAACAATGCAGCTCAGGTTTGGAATCATGAATTTTTTTGGCGCAGCTTGACACCCCAATTGCAAACGATCCCGGCTTCTTTATCTGCCCGAATTGACAAAGACTTTGGCTCTTTAACACAGCTTCAAGATACTTTGATTAAAAAAGGATTAGCTCAGTTTGGTTCGGGCTGGGTATGGTTGGTGGCGGATAAACAAAACTTGCGTATTATGACAACTTCCAATGCCCAAACTCCTTTAACAACGCCTAATTTGAAACCTCTTTTATGTTTGGATGTCTGGGAACACGCTTATTATTTGGATTATCAAAACTTGCGTAAAGATTATTTAACACAGATAGTTCAACATTGTCTTAACTGGGAGTTTGCTGTTCAGAATTTGACAAAATGTTAATTTTATGTTAAAACGCCCTCTGTTTTTTATATGAAAGGATAAAAATGAAAGAAGTATCGGTTTTAAAAAAGGAAGAACGGGCTGAAGAAAGAAAACAGTGCGGATTGTCAGAAAAAGACATAAATCAAGCTGCTGAATCGTGGAATGTTGCTTCCAGAAAACCCAAATTGTGGAGCAAGTTCAAAAAAGAAGGTAAAGTAAGATAAAAATTTACCCCCGCTTTTGAAAACGGGGATTTTTTTAAACTAATTTTCCGCAACAATGTTTATATTTTTTTCCGGAACCACAAGGACAAGGGGCATTGCGTGGAATATTATTTTGTTGTGGAGGAAGCCTATCTTGTAAAGTAGGCGCTTCATTATTTTTTTCTTCTGTTTTTTCTTCAATCGGAGCAGTTTGTGTTTTTTGTTCTGCTTGGCGCAGACGTAATTCAGAAAATCCCATGACTTGGCATACGTGTTCCCGAATACGTCTCAACATATTCTGGAACAACAAGAAAGCATCATGCTTATATTCATTCAACGGATTTTTTTGTCCATAGGCGCGCAATCCGATAGAAGTTTTCATAAAATCTAAACTTTGCAAGTGTTCTTTCCACAGCTGATCTACAGATTGTATCAACAAAGAACGCTCCAATTCCCTGCAAGCATCTTCTGGCAATCCTTCCCATTTTTCTGACTGAGCTTTTTCTGCCATTTTGCATAAACGATCCAGCATTTCTTCAGGGGTGATACCGGGTTCAGCTTTCCATTGATCAAATGGAGCATCTATATTGGCAAGCTGTAAAATTTCTTGTCTCAAGCTTTCGGCATCCCAATCTTCAGGTGCTGTGCGTTCTGGTGCTAAAGAATAAACGATACTTTCAAAAGCGTCTCGGCGCATATCCCCGATGATATCATGAACTGATTCAGTTTCTAATAATTGACGGCGTTGATCATAAATGATTTTTCTTTGTTCATTCATCACATCATCGTATTTTAACAAATTTTTACGCACATCAAAATGGAAAGATTCCACCTTTTGTTGAGCCTTAGCAATCGCTTTGCTAATCCAAGGATGCACAATAGATTGATCTTTTTTCAACCCCATCGTTTGTAAAATGCGTCCGATACGCTCAGAACCGAAAATACGCATTAGATCATCTTCTAACGAAACATAGAATTTGCTTAAACCGGGATCCCCCTGACGTCCTGAACGACCACGCAACTGATTATCAATGCGACGGCTTTCATGACGTTCAGACCCCAAAACATATAAGCCACCTGCCTTAATAGCCACTTCTTTTGCTGCGGCAATTTCATTATGGATTTTATCACTTAGTTCTTCTATATTTGCTTCAGGATTTTGTTCCAACTCTGCTTTCAGGCGCATCTCAAAGTTACCGCCTAATTGAATATCCGTTCCGCGTCCGGCCATATTGGTTGCAATTGTAATGGCCCCTGGAACCCCAGCTTGAGCAATAATTTGAGCTTCTTGTTCATGATGGCGCGCATTCAATACATTAAAGGATAAATTCGTTTTTTCTTTCAATAAATTTGCTAAAATTTCAGATTTTTCAATAGAGGTTGTACCGACCAAAATTGGTTGATTGCGTTTATGGGCTTCTTCAATATCTTTGATGATGGCTTCATATTTTTCAGCCGCTGTTCTGTAAATTACATCCTGTTCGTCTTTACGTGCTAAAGGTTTATTGGTTGGCACTTCAATAACTTCTAATTTATAAATATCATCAAATTCGGCAGCTTCTGTCAGCGCTGTCCCTGTCATGCCGGCTAAGTGCGGATACAAACGGAAATAGTTTTGGAAAGTAATACTGGCTAAGGTTTGATTTTCCGGTTGAATCATGACACCTTCTTTGGCCTCCAAGGCTTGATGAAGTCCATTAGAATAGCGTCTACCATCCATAATACGTCCTGTAAATTCATCAATAATCAAGACTTTCCCATCTTTGACAATATAATCCACATCCTTGTTGAACAATGTATGAGCTCGTAAAGCCTGTTCTACATAATGAACAAAAGGGATATTGCTAGTATCATACAAAGTTCCCACCATTAAACCGGCATCACGCAATGCGTTTTCCACAAACTCAATCCCTAAATCCGTCAAAGTCACATTTTTATGTTTTTCATCTTTTTCATAATGTTCTGGGCGTACATGCACCATGATTGCATCCACGGCTTTATACTTATCCGAAGAATCTTCTGCTCGTCCGGAAATAATCAAAGGAGTTCTTGCTTCATCAATTAAGATAGAATCCACTTCGTCCACAATAGCGTAATTAAATGGGCGTTGAACCATTTCTTCTTTGGAAAAACACATATTATCGCGCAGATAATCAAATCCAAATTCATTGTTTGTACCATAGGTAATATCACAAGCATAAGCTTCTTTCCGATTTTCATTCGGCATATTGGCGACAATACAGCCGACAGTCATTCCTAAGAAACGATAGATTTTGCCCATCCATTCACTGTCGCGTGTGGCTAAGTAATCATTAACAGTAACGACATGAACGCCTTTGCCTGTCAAAGCATTTAAATAAACAGGCAAGGTGGCGACCAAAGTTTTTCCTTCACCGGTGCGCATTTCGGCAATTTTATCATCAAATAAAACCATACCGCCTAACAATTGTACATCAAAAGGACGAAGACCCAATGTCCGTTTGGCTGCTTCACGTACAACCGCAAATGCTTCAGGTAATAAATCTTTTAGCGTTTCTCCTCGTGTTAAACGTTCTCTAAATTCGACGGTTTTATTGGCTAATTTAGAATCATCTAATGCACTAATTTCATCTTCTAATGAATTGATTTTTTTTATAATTTTTTCAAATTTTTTTAAATATCTTTCATTCGCGGACTTAAACAATTTTAATTTCATAGGTCTATCCTTTTTGTTACAATAATATGATATGCAACAGATAGACTTTTTTCGTCTAAAAGTCAAGATTTTTATCCGATTTTTTATAAATTCATTAATAATTCGGATGCTTTGTTCAAATCATTTGAAAAACCACATTCCGTTTTACCGGTAAAAGGCAAGTTTGTATCCACCAAAAATTCTGCGTAATACAAAATATTTGAACATTCAGAAGGGGTAAAGGTCAACTTGTATGGGCGAATGACTTTTGCTCGTGGATCTTTTGAAGCTTTTTGTTTGTGGCATAATTCCAAACAACTGGCATCAGGGGCCAAATACAAAATATTTCTTGCTCTCCCGTTTGTTAAAATCAAGACAGTTTTTCTGATTTCGTTTACTTTTGCACCATTTGGCAGAACAGAATCTTTTTCGACATTAATTTCTTTCCCATCCTTATCCTTCAAAAGAGCCTGTTTTAAATTTTCATTTACTTGGACCAGCTGATAAGGATTTTGCTGAATTAATTGTTCTCGTTCCAGAATTTCAGCACAATTACAATTCTGATCTTCCAACACTTCCGGTTCAACGAATTCTGGGGCTTCACAAGACAGTGTTCTCTTAGCCATTTCATCATAAAGTGTTTGATTGTCGATTTTTTTCTGTCTGGCCAAATGAAACAATCCTAAGTTTTCTTCTGCTGCTGGACATCCTAATAAAATTGCCCGCCACAGGTATTCAAATGATTTTTCCGGACTTCTCTTGACGCCGTTTAATCCGAATAAAGAATAAACCCCCATAATATTGTTGGCTTCAGCTCCCCGCATTTGTGTCGCTTTTTCAATCAAAGGAACGCCTTTTTGTGGGTTGTAATAGGTACTGGTTTTATCCAAATATAAAATCCCCATGTTCTGGGCAATTTGACCTTTTTCCACTGTTGTTAATAAGGGAGAGGGTAAGGCGCGTGTGTAAAGAGCAGCAGCTTCAGCATATTTCTTTTCGGTATAAAGCTTGTTCGCTCGCCGTAATAAAGCCGGTCCATTACCAAATTCAACAGCTTTTTGACAATAAGTTTCCATTTTATGTCGCAAACAAATTTCATATAGAGCTTGTCCGGATTTTTCGGCTTCTGCCCAAACAGCCCATTCTCCAAGGGCTTTTTTCCGATTGTCAAAACCACATTTTGTATAAATCTCATCGTTGCGGATTGTTTCAGCTGTCCGCACAGCTTCTTGACACGGAATGGTCAAGGAAGAAACTTGGGCATAAGCGGATTTAAAAGTCAATATAGCCAAAGAACAAAACAAAAAATGACGCAACATTTTTCCTCCTTTTTAAGTTACTTTAGCACGATTAATTCGGGGATGCAAGAAAAAAATGAAGTGCTTGCAATTTATTTTAAATTTTGCTAGAAAAAAAATATGAAGAAATTGTTTTTGCTTTTAGCTTTTGTTTTATCTTCTTGTTCTCAGAATCATCCGACAGACAAGATTCTTTTCCAAACTCCTTTGCAGGATGGGCAACTAACATACGGACAAATTTCACCGAACCACAAATTGTTTATTGAAAATTCAGAACGCCGTATCGGTGAAAAAAAAGGCTTTTTTGAAGTTCCGACTCAGGACGGACGATTTGTCGTAGGAATTCCTCAAGATGCCACTCGATTGACTTTAAAATTGCAGGATGAAAAGGGGAAGGAAACATATCATTTCCCTGTACAAAAAAGAAAGTGGAAAGAAGATATTGTTAATGGTCTTCCTTCGCAAAAAGTACAACCGCCCAAGGAAGAACAAGAACGCATTATGCATGAATATCTTTTGATGCGGGATAAACGCAAGGTTTCAGATTATCCTCAATTCACGCAAGATTGGCTGTTGCCACTTGAAAGGTTTAGTCGAATTTCCAGCCCCTTTGGTTCGCGTCGTATTTTGAACGGGATTGTTACACAAGGACATTCTGGTACTGATTATGCGGCACCCGAAGGGACGGCTGTTTTTGCGGCTGCGGATGGAAAAGTTGTTTTGGTTCATCCTGATATGTTTTATACGGGCGGAACAATTTTAATTGATCATGGATTTGGTGTTTACACGAATTATTGTCATTTATCGCGAATTGATGTATCTGAAGGACAAATAGTGAAAGCAGGAGAACCTATTGCGGCGGTTGGTTCTACGGGGCGTGCGACAGGACCACATTTGCATTTTGGTCTTTCATGGTATGGTGTTCGTTTGAATCCTGAAGATTTATTTAAGATTTAATTCTTGACATTTAACATTTTTTTTGCTATAATACCTCCCGTTATGCCAAAAGGGCTTAAAAATTTGGCTGCCCTCAGGCAATGGTTTAACAATTAAAAAAGGAAAGAAAATGCCAAAATTAAAATCAAAAAGTTGCGTTAAAAAACGCTGCAAACTCACCGCAAAAGGAAAAGTTAAAGTTGGACATGTGAATAAACGTCACTTGTTGATGAACCATCCTCATAAGCGGAATCGTCAAGCACGTCGTATGCAAACAGCATCAACGACTGTGTCTCGTATCTTAAAATTCTTTATTCATGGGAAAGGAGTGTAAGCTATGGCAAGAGTAAAACGTGGCACAATCGCCCATGTCAAACATAAGAAAATTTTGAAATTGGCCAAGGGATACCGTGGTCGTAACTCCAAGGTTTTCCGTGTTGCTAAAGAAAAAGTGGAAAAAGGTCTGCAATACGCTTATCGCGATCGCCGGGCCAAGAAAACCGAAATGCGTCAGCTCTGGATTGTCCGTATTAATGCGGCAGTTCGTGCAAATGGCATGGTTTATTCCCGATTTATGGACGGCTTGTCCAAGGCCGGTATTTCCTTGGACCGAAAGGCATTGGCTGCCATCGCTTTAGATGAACCAAAGACTTTCGCTGAATTGGTGGAAAAAGCCAAAGCGGCCCTGAAATAATCAGGAAAGAAAATAAGAAACCGTTTGGATGATTTTCC
>JAGCFA010000040.1 GCA_017650375.1 Alphaproteobacteria bacterium
ATGAAACCTTTCCCTGAAGCTGAAAAAAAAGATGAAAATAAAGTTTTTGGCTGTCAATCTCAAGTTTGGATGATCCTCCAAAAAAAAGGTGATAAATATGAATTCCAAGCGACTTCAGATGCAATTATTGTGCGCGGATTAGAGGCGGTTTTATTGACATTTGTTAACGGTAAAACAGCAGAGGAAATTCAAGCACTAGATCTGGAAAATCTATTCAAACAACTGGGGCTAGAAGAAAATCTGTCTCCTACCCGCCGAAATGGTTTTATTTCTATGATTGGTCGAATTCACGAACTGACAAAAGAGCCAAACCTTTAAAGGCCAGAGTGTTATCCTTGACTAAATGTAAAGGCGTTTTTTGTAAATTTTTATGTAAAAATTTACGATAAGCCATCATTAAAACTTTTCTATCTTTTTCATCTTTAGGAATCAGATTGCCCCACAAACAAATGCCTTTTTCCGCATAGAGCATCGTTGTCAAGCGACCACAAATTTCTCCCCATTTTTGATAAAAAGTGTGATAGGCTTTTTGAGCTGCTTTATCTTTTTGTAAACGCAATACATCAATAAGAGTGGCTGACTTTATCTTTTTATTTCCCCCAAAAAGATGATAAAGACGAACAATGCCAGATCCGGAAATTAAGTCTTCAATTTTTCCATGTTCTGTTTTCACTTGTCCAATTTCTATCGGAATTACCCGATTATTAATGATAAAACATCCCCCAAGCCCTGTACCCGCAGTCAATAAAGCCGTTTTACCAGACTTATAAAGCGTTGTTAGCCCTTCTCCTTGAGCCTGAACATCATTGATAATAAGAACATTTCTAATTCGATATTTTTTTTGAAGATTCTTCTTTGAAACAAGCCAATCCTGACGATTTGTCCAGCGTAACGAATCGTTTTTTACAGGGCCAGCCCCTGCTAAAATAATTCCAGTTATTTCTTCTGAATGATCTTTCATTAACTGATCGATCAAAGCATAAGGGGTATTAAAATCATCACAAATATAATTGAAAAGAGAACCGATTTTTCCATTTTTCAACCATCTAAAACGAGCATGCGTTCCCCCAATGTCTGCCAATAAAACAGCCATTATTCCTCCCATACTTTATGATCACGCAGATAGGCAATAACCGCCGAACGAATAGAGCCTTCTTCGGTTTCCAGCAAACGATTTAAATAACTTGAAAAATTTTTTTTATTTAAATTTCTCAGAGCTGTTTTCACCTTTAAAAGAGCATATGGATTCATCGATAAAGATTTGAATCCCAAACCGATTAAGACCATGGCTTCCAATGGATTTCCGGCCATTTCACCACAAACTGAGCAAGGAATATGGGCTTTTGAACAAAGTTCTTGAATTTTTTTCAAGAACACTAAAAAAGAAACAGAAAGATTGTCATAACGACCGAATAAGCTCTTGTTTCCTCTATCAGAAGCAAAGAAAAACTGCTTTAAATCATTTGTCCCAATAGAAACAAAATCAAAAAGTTGTATATTTTTCTTTAAAGAGAAATATAAAGAAGGAATTTCTAACATCGTTCCAACAAAAACTTTTTCTGGAATAATTTCATGGTTAGCTTTAGCTTGTTCCAATTCAAATTCCAAAGTCCGCTTTGCCATTAAAAATTCTGAAATTTCAGCAATCATTGGAAACATGACGTATAAGGAATTACCTTCAACAGATCGAATCAACGCTCTCAACTGGACACGCAATAAAGCGCGCCTATCTAAAGTCATTCGTGTAGAACGCCACCCCATAGCAGGATTTTCTTCTTTTTGTGGACGTGTGTATGGTAAAACTTTATCCGAACCAATATCCAAAGTCCTAAAGATAACAGGTTTTCCTTTCACTTGAGCCAATACTTTTTTATACAAAGACACCTGCGTTTCACAATTTGGTAATTCTTTAGCCAACATAAAGGGTAATTCTGTTCGATATAGTCCCACCTTATCAAACGGAGGGGCGTTAGCCAACAAAATATCGTCTGCCAAGCCTAAATTAATCCCCAAATCTATCTTCACACTATCTTGTGTAAAAGAAGGTTTCGCTTTATTTTTAAGTTCTAAACTTTCTTGGTGCTTTAGTTGTTTTTGAGCAACATTCAATTCATCTAAAATTTCATCGGAAGGATTTTTATACAAAAAGCCTTTTTTAGCATTCAAAGCTAAAGAATCACCCGTTTGAATTTTTTTCCAAATCTGATGAATACCACCGATAAGAGGTATTCCATATGCTCTGGCGACAATGGCAACATGCATCGTTGCGCTGCCTTCCGCCAAAACAATTCCTTTGATTTTAGATAAATCATAATCCATCAACTGGGCTGGGCCTAAATTTTTTCCCACCAAAATTACGGCATCTTCTAATTTTTCTTCTTTTTCCTCTAAGCAATTTAACAATCGCAAGGCCAAATCTTGAAAATCTTGCATCCTTTCACGTAAATAAACATCTTCTAATTCAGCCATACGCTTCGTAATTTCTTCAGTCACACGATAGATAGCTGTTTTAGCTGTAAAACCTTCTAAAATAAAGTTTTCAATTTTTTTGTTCCAACCTCTGTCAAGCAATAACATTTTGGAAGTTTCTAATAAGGATTTTTGTTCGTTTGAAATTTTATTTTTTAATGTCCTTGATAACTCTTTTTCCAATTTTTGAACAGCTTTATAAAATTTCTGTCGCTCTAAAACAGGAAAATCAGTCTTTTCGACTTCATATTCGGAAAAAGGTTTTAAA
>JAGCFA010000041.1 GCA_017650375.1 Alphaproteobacteria bacterium
ATTGAAGAATTACTTTCCAGTTTAGTTGATGATTTTCACTTGAGAGCACAAAAGGCCGGAAAAAAAATCATTTTAGAAAAAGAAAAGCTGCCACGTTTGATGGCTAATCGTAGTGATTTATATCATATTTTCCAAAATTTATTGGATAATGCGCTGAAATATGGGGCAGAAAACAAACCGGTTCTGATTAAAGCATTTTTAGAAAATAAAGCTTCCGGAGCAAATACATTTTCTATTCAAAGTGAATGGATTGTGGTTACCATTCACAACTGGGGTCCTGTTTTATCAGAGGAAGATCAGGAACGCCTATTTGATCGCTTTTACCGTGTCAACTCCACACAAAAAGTGGAAGGAACAGGCTTAGGTTTAAGCATCGCTCAACAACTGGCACAAAAGTATGATGGAATGATAACAGTAACAAGCTCTTCTGAATTAGGAACAACTTTTAGCGTTTCTTTTCCTTTAGAATTTTAGCGCGAGCAAAACAATTCTTTTAAAAGACTTAAGATTTCCTCTTGTAAAAAAGAAGGGATGCTGGCAAAACGCCGCTTGAGATGAGCCTTTGGAATTGGACGGATTAAATCTAAAGCAACCTGCCCTTCTTGCCCTTTCAAACGTACACCAACGCGGCAAGGAAAACTGTGTTTTAAAGCCGTGATAGGTGCCACTAAAACATAAGGTAAAACATCATTCATTTCGTCTGGAGATACGATGACACACGGTTTTTCTGTCCCTCGAACTTCACAAAAATAGACATCAAATTTTTTTACCATTCCCATTCTCCTTCTGCTTTAATTAAATGTTTCCCTGCTTCATCCTGCAATAATTCTTTCCATCCCATTCGAGGCAAAACAACTGGGGTTAATACAAAGGCGCCTTGCCGAACAGTTAAATTCACTTCATTTTTAAAACCGTACTCTTCCAACAAAGCTTTTGGCAGACGCACCCCATATGAATTTCCTATTTTAACCAATTTTATTTTCATGCATTGCCTCCTTTGATAACTTGGGCCAAAACCATATACAAACGTCCGACGTCTGACCCAACCAGCACGCCCAACAACGGACTGTCAGGAGCACTTTCTTTAGCTTCATGTGTCATCTGTTCAAATGCTTGCATGTAATGATTGACTGCACTTTGGAATGATATGTTTTCTCGATAAAGCTTCCGTACTTTTTCGGCCTTTGCCATACGAATTTCTTCTCTCAAATGGCGCATAAAAACAGCTTTATCCCCAGCATAATAGCGTTTCCACAACAGTTCCTCATTTTTAGGGCTGAACAAATGTGCCAATTCTACTGAAAATTGTTGCAACTGAGTTACAATTGAACTGGCTTCAATCAGTAAATCATGTTTTTGATTCTCTTTTAAATTCAAATGCTTTTCTAAAGCTTCTGTATGCGCATTCAACCCCTGGGCTATCAAAGTCATATCGCCTTGCATTTGGTTTAAAACACTCTGTAAAGCGCGTGTTTGAAGCTGGACTTTTTCACCAGCTAAAGCCACCTCTTTAGTTGTTTTTTCGGCCTGTTTTTCAATTTCACCTAAAGAACCATATTGGGCTAAGGTTTGTTCTAATCGTCCTACGTTTTCAGTCAAGGCTTTTACTATTTTAGCAGAATCTCCTTCGGATGACATAATCTGTCCACGCGCAACCTCCATAGCATGAGCTAAATTTTGAACTTCCTGAATTTCAGCATTTAATTCTTTTGAAAAACCAGCCATAATGGCATTTGTTTTGTGCGTAATATCTTTTAAAATATCAGCCTGACCAGCCAAAAGGGTTGTTGTTTGCTCTGCTTGCTGATTGCTTTGATGTGTAATTTTAGCTAATTTTTCAATATGATCAGCCATTTTTTGAACGGCACCAACCGTTTGAGTGTCTACCGTTTTTACTAGCTTATTCAATCCTTCAATCCAACGCTGTAAATTTTCACGCACTTTATCCGTATGTTCTGTCACTCCTGTATAAACAGAACGAAACTCTTTGATTTGATTACGTAATTCGTTTGTTAATTCCTTCGTATAGACAGCTCCTTCTTCATCTGGATAAATTAATTCTTCCATAAAAATACGCATCTTTTTAGCTTCTGTTTCTACCCTTTCAGAACGATCATAATAAGAGGCCACCAAAAATAAAATCAACACGGGCATCGCCAAACCACCTATCCCTCCTACAACCTCCATAGGAGATAAGGTTCCTCTGGTCTGCCACCATCCTGAAACAGCCAGATAATTTAAGACAAATCCCCCCCATCCAAAGGCGAATATCCAAAAGAAAATCCTTCCTTTTTTTAAGATTAATTTTTTCATATAACCTCCTTTTTTTTGATAAAAATAAGTATACACAATGTAATTACTTTTGTCAACAGTAATTACAAAATAATTACTATATTTTTATCTTTTTTATAAAAAAATAAGAATAATCAGACAACATATTGATTTATATTATATTTTAATATGTAATTACTTTGTAATTACATCATTTAAATTTATCGCCTCTAGTATTTTTGCTTCAGGCATTTGATGACGAAACCATGTCGTTTGACGTTTTGCGTAATGCCTTGTCGCTAATAAAATGTTATTCAAAGCAGTCGGTAAATCACATTTTTTTTCAATAAAATCAATAAGTTCTTTTACGCCTATTGCTTTTAAAACACCGCCTGAGGGCTTGCTTTTTAGCAATTCCTCCACTTCTGCTACAACATTAGCCTGTAACATTTGAATTAAACGCGCTTCAATTCGTTTATACAACTCCTCTCTTGGCGGGAGCAAAACAAAGCTTTTAAAATCCGCATCTAAAAATTGCTTCTTGGGTAATTTTTGAAAATACTCAATGGGGCGCCCTGTTGCCAATAAGACCTCTAAAGCTCGACGCTGACGTTGGATGTCGCGCGGCACCTCACCTTTTGTTAAATTTGTCATCACCTCATGAGATGGCATCTGCCTTACTTTTTCCCGAATTTCAGCTGGAATATCTGGAATTGGACTCATTCCCTCCATCAGAACAGACAAATAAAATCCTGTTCCACCAACAACAACAGGACGTTCTATGGTTGAAATTGTATCAGCTGCTTTTTGAACCCATCCTGCCACATCCTCTTGTGTAAAATTATCCACATAACCGTACAGATGGTGTGGGATACCTCGCATCTCTGATTCCAAAGGGCGTGCTGTCAAAATTTTTAACCCTTTGTATACCTGAAAAGCATCTGCATTAACAATTTCTCCATTTAACTTTTCTGCCACATCCAAGGCAAATCCTGATTTGCCACTAGCAGTCGGTCCAGCAATAATGATAACTTCTTTTTTCATGGCTTTATTTTACAATAAAAAAATTTTTTTTGCATCCTTTTTTATTGTTTTTTTGATGTTTTTTTGCTAAAATAAAAGAAACGGAGGATATGATGAAAAAAATATTTTTTGTGCTTTTATTTTTAACCGGATGCGGATTTAGCCCTCTTTATCAAAGCAAAAATATCAATGGAGGAAATGTCCCTGTTCAAGTTGCCCCTATTCCAGAACAGTATGGTTTTAATATGCATCAAGCCATTCAAAATAAATTCGGAAGGACAGAAAATACAAAATATATTTTGAAGGTAGATTCTCCCTCTTTCAATTCATGGGATCAAACAATTGATAATAAAAATTTTGCGACCATTATGGGCATTTCAGGAACAGTTTCTTATTCTTTAACCGAAAAAGTATCCAATAAAGTTCTTTTAAAGAGCTCTGCTTCTCTTAACAGTTCTTACAGCGTTGTTAGGGATCCTTATGCTACCATCGTTGCAGAAAGAAAAATCAAAAAAGAATTAGCAGAACAATTAGCAGATCACATCAGCTTACATGTTTTAGGAACATTGACCGGGACTCATCAGTGAAAGCAAAACCTTATCAAATCAATGCCTTAATTCCTCGTTTACAAAAAGAATTCAAAGCAGCTTTGGTTTTTGGAACAGACAGTTCTTGCGTTCAAGAAACAGCCAAACAAATCCAAAATATTGTTCTTCCCAATGCAGGACCTTTTTCAATTATTTCTTTAACACCTGCCGATTTAAAAAGCGAACCCAATCGTGTTCTAGATGAAGCCAATACCCCTGATTTGATGGGGGGGCGTCGACTTATTTGGTTAAGAGAAGCAACAGCAAACCAAGCAGATATCATGGCTGATTTTATTGATAAATGTCAAACAGATGCCTTTTTATTGATGTCTGCTGATAATTTAACAAAATCAACTGCATTACGTTTAGAATCTGAAGCTCATCCGGATATTTTAGTGGTGGCTTGTTATCCTCCTGAAACATCAGATTTGCGTCGCCTTATCCAAAATTTTGCTAAAGATTCAGAAATGGATTTTACCCCGGAGGCTATTGATTATCTTATTCAAAACACAGATAACAACATATTGATTTTAAAGAATGAATTGGAAAAAATACAGCTATGGAATCAACCACCAAAACGTCTGACCTTTACACTTATTCAACAATTAGTTGGAACTGGAACAGCTTCAGCAGATACCTTAATTCAAGCACTTGCCAATCGGCAGGTTGATTTAGTGATCACAACTTTAAATGCCTTATTAGCACAAGGGGAAAATCCAGTCACTTTAGTTCGTCAAATTGCCAGATATTTCAGTGCATTATTAAAAGGTGTTGATAAGTTATTACTAGGAGAAAATCCTTCAGATATTTCCAAAAAGATTTTAAAACCAGCCCAATTTCGATTAGAGGAGGCTGTTATTAACCAATTAAGAACTTGGTCCAAGGAACGTCTTTTAAAGGTTCATCAAATGCTGTTAAATACTGAAATTCAAATGAAGTCAGGGATATTGGATCCAGAGTTGGTCCTTAGGCAAACTTTATTAATGCTAACAAAAAAATAGTCTACAAAAATCTCTTCAACAGTTCTTGCAATTGGTCAGGGGATTTATAGGTAAAACTTAAATTTCCCTTTTTACCGTTCCATTTGATTTGAACTTTCATCCCTAATTTTTTGGTTAAATCCTTTTCAAGTGATTGAATATCTTCATCTTTTTCGTTCATTTGAACCGTTTTTTTATTGGGATTTTTTTTGACTTCCACTACCTTTTCAGCTTCTCTGACAGTCATCCCTTGGTTGATGATTTGTAAGGCTAATTCTTCAGCCTTTGGCACCCCTACTAAAGTCCGTGCGTGCCCAGGCGTAATTTGCCTTTCTTCTAACATTTTCCGAATGGTTTGAGGCAATTCCAAAAGGCGTAAAGTGTTGGCAATATAGCTCCGGCTTTTACCTAGTACTTCAGCTAACATTTCTTGTGTATAGGTAAACTCTTTCATTAAACGAGCATAGGCCTCCCCCTCTTCTATCGGGTTTAAATCTTCGCGTTGCAAGTTTTCAATCAAGGCCACCTCTAAGGCATCTTTATCGTTAAAATCCTTTACAATAACAGGGATTTGCAAAAGGCCTGCCTGTTGTGAGGCACGAAAACGGCGTTCGCCTGCGATAATCTCATATCCCCCTAAACTTTTTGGACGCACTAACAAAGGTTGTAAAACTCCTTTTGTTTTAATGGAAGCCACTAAATCTTGGATCGCTTCAGGGCGAAAAACACGCCGTGGTTGAAAGCGAGAGGGACTTAATTCACTGATCGCCACCATTTTAATTGTTTCTTCAGGCACTCCATTGACGTCAGAAATAACATCTTCCCCCATCAAAAAACTTAAGCCTTTTCCTAATCTATTATCCATTTTGTCCTCCTTTATTGCGTTTTAGAACTTCGGCCGCCAAGCGTAAATAGCTTTGTGCGCCCACACTTTTGAAATCATACAGCATCACTGGTTTTCCATGGCTAGGTGCTTCGGGAATTCGAACATTTCTAGGGATGATTGTATCAAAAACCAATGTGCCAAAGTAGGACCGCACATCATTTTGAACCGATTTTGCCAAATTTGAACGCCCATCAAACATAGTTAAGACCACCCCTTGAATTTTAAGGGATGGATTAAAATTTTTCTTAATTTTCTCAATAGTTTTCATCAAATCTGCTACCCCCTCCAACGCCAGATATTCACATTGAATTGGAATAATAACTTGTGTTGCTGCCACTAATGCATTGAGGGTGAGAAGCCCAACCGCCGGCGGACAATCCATAAAAATAT
This sequence comes from Alphaproteobacteria bacterium, assembly GCA_017650375.1. Taxonomy (GTDB): domain Bacteria; phylum Pseudomonadota; class Alphaproteobacteria; order CAAHEQ01; family UBA3637; genus UBA3637. The sequence continues at coordinate 6,138 of JAGCFA010000041.1, forward strand.
AATCAAAATCATTTTCAGCCGCCTGCAAAGCTTTTTTAAGGTAAAATTGCGGCCTTTCAACGCCTGCTAATTCCAAATCCACCCCCAAAAGTTCTTGACTGGCCGGAAGCACATATAAATTTGGAACTAACGTTGCTTGAACAGCCTCCATTAAAGGACTTTGCCCTGTTAAAACACCATATGAACTGGCACGCCCCAGTTGACGACGCAAACCGAAGCTGACTGTTGCATTTCCTTGCGGATCCAAATCAATGATCAGAATTTTTTTATTAAGGGCAGATAAAGCAGTGGCCAAATTCACCACCGTTGTTGTTTTACCCACTCCCCCTTTTTGATTAGATACAGCAAAAATTTCACTCATATTGTACCCCCAATATTTTTAAAATAACTCC